>JAAAOL010000089.1 GCA_009908885.1 Bacteroidota bacterium
CGCAGCGGTACCGGATTCGGCTCGGCGCGCGCTACCTCGGCGCCTGGTCCGACGTGCCCGGCCTGACGTCGGAGCTTCAGCGCATCGACCGGGTCGCGCCCGACGTGCTCCTCGAAGCGTATCCCGTCCCTCAGGTACGCCTCTTCGCCCGCAACCAACCGAACGTCGACACGCCCACGCTTTCTGCCCTTTACGACCACACGCCGTACCTCCTCAGTCAGCCCACGACGCGCCCCTCGGTGGCCTGGCTCGACGCAGAAGGGGGCATCCAGGTCTATGCCGGCCCGGTGCAGGTGATCGCCCGGGGCGGCTACCGCGACGTCCGCCAGTATCGGTACGTGGTGATGGCCCAGCGGCAGGACGGCTACCGCGACGGCCTCTTTCGCCTCCGCTACGCCGACGCGAACATCCTGCAGTTCGGGGCCGACCTGTCGGTCGTGCTGCCGGGCATGGTGCACGCGACGATTAGCGGCACCTACCGCGATGGCGCCTTTCACAACCTCGACGGGCCCATCCCCTACTTCGCCGATGTCGTCGGAGAGGCCACACTCTCCTATTCGTTCGTACAGAGCCGGGGGCTGCTGCAAGTCACTGGTCGCTACGAGCGCTCGCGCCCCGTCGACCGCACCGAGAGCGACTTCGCCCCCCCGTTCGTCGACCTCGACATCCACCTGTCGTTCGACGTGACGGAACACATCGGCCTGCTGGCCCACGTGGACAACGTTGGCCTCGGCTACAACGAATACTGGTCGGACTATCCGCAGTCGCCCTCGGTCGTCGGCGCGGGGCTTCGGGTGCGCTGGTAGACGGCTTTCCTTTTGGTTACAATTTCTTATCATAGCGTAAGATTCGACCGCTCAACAGGTGGAGACGATGACCTATGGATGATACGACGGCGGAACGTCTCGCCGACCGCGTCGGACGGCATGTGCGGCGGCAACTGCTGCGCGACGGCACGGTGCGCGTCCCTGGCCTCGGGACCTTCTCCGTGGTCCGAACGGCAGCGCACGTGGAGTCGCCGACAGACGCGTCGATGACGCTGCACCCGCCCCAGTTCGACCTTCAGTTCACCCCCGACGCGTAACGGCAGCGCTGCCCGGCCCCGACGATGTCCGACTCCCTCATCGATATCCTCGCCCGCGACTACGGCCTCGACGCCGACGAGGCTGCGGATCTCTTGGAGACGCTAGGCCGTCGCCTGCGCGAACAGGCTGAAGCGGGTGAGACGGTCGTCCTGCCGCACGTGGGCGCGATCGAGAACGTGAACGACCAGCTGACGCTCGCGCCCCGGGAGGACGTGCTCGACGCGCTCACCCGGCGTCACGGCGATCTGACGGAGATCCAGCTATCGGTGCCTGCCCCTCCCGCCGTGGAGGAAGGTTCTGCCGAGGCGGAATCGGCTACCGGGCTGGAGTTTGCCCCGACGCCGTCCGGGCCGTCCACCCCCGAGGCGCCCCCGGCGGAGCCCTCATCGCCGCCGGAGCCCGAGGCTGCCGAGACTGCCGAACCCGCCCTGCCCCCGTCCCCACGCCGGTCGCATCAGCGCGCGCCCGAGCCCCGGCCTGCTGGCGACGGGCGTATCTGGTGGGCCGTCCTCCTCGTCCTCGCCCTCCTCATCGTGGGCGCCACGCTGACCTTCATCTTCGTCTACGACGGCTCCCTGGCGAACTTGCCTTTTGCTGTTCCCGGGGTCACCGAGCAGACCGCGTCCCAGGACCCCGCGCCGTCCGCCGCTCCCGACACCACCCAGGCCCTCCTCCCCGTCGATCCGGCCACGGCTGACACCGCCACGGCGACGACCGACGAGCCCGCGTCGGCGCCCCCGGCTATCGAGGCCGCAGCGGGTGGCTGGACGATCATCGTCGGCGCCTTCCCGTCGCGCGCCGAGGCCGACTCTATGCTGGGCGTCTTCCGCTCCCGTCTCGCTGATACCCAGGCGCCCGTCGACACCCTCACCGCCCCGGCAGAGGCCACGCGCTTTCGCTTCCGCGTGGCCGTCGGGCAGTACGAGACCCAGGCCGACGCCAACGCGGCCCGGCGCACCCTGGGCGACCAGCTTCCCGGCGATGCGTGGATCTTGCGCCTCCAATAAGCGTGTCAGCCACGGCGTCGGCTCCGGCGCACCTGGCAGCACTGCGTTTCTACACACGCTTGCGGTCCGCTCCTCCTTCTGCCCTGCTCCATTCGACTTCTTGCTTTATGCTTTTTTTCCTCCTCCAGCAAGCCGTTGACGTTCCCGCGGATACGACTCAGGCCGCGACCGCGGCCGAGTCGATGTCGCTGCTCGACACGCTGGTGCTAGGCGGGTGGGTGATGATTCCCATCCTGCTGTTGTCGTTCTTGACGATCTATCTGTTCGTCGAACGAATCTTGACGTTGCGCCGCGCACGCTCCGATCGCGACTTCGTGAACGCCCGCGTCCGTGAGTACATCCAGGCGGGTGATATCCACGGGGCCATCACGTTTTGCGAGAGCCAGGACAAGCCCATCACCCGGATCTTACAGCATGGCCTGGAGCGGCTGGGGCGGCCCATCGGCGAGATCCAGGAAGCGGTCGAGTCGGCAGGCAAGCACGAGGCGTTCGAGCTGGAGAAGCGGACGGATCTGCTGGCCAGCATCGCCGGCATCGCGCCGATGCTGGGCTTCTTCGGCACCGTCACGGGCATGATCGATGCGTTTCAGGAGATCCAGCGGCTGCAGGGCAACGTCAACCCGAGCGTGCTGGCGGGCGGCATCTGGGAGGCCCTGCTGACGACGGCGGCGGGCCTGGTCGTCGGCATCATGGCGATCTTCTTCTACAACTACCTGCTCAGTCGCATCAAGCGGCTGGTGAATGACCTGGAACGCTCGGCCACGGCTTTCATCGATCTCCTGCAGGAGCCCGCGCCCCCCTCCTCGCGCTACGAGCAGCCGCTCGTGTAACCTCGTCGCCGCTGCTCATCAACCGTGACTGCTCATGCCGCTCGATTTCAGCGTCGAAAAGAAGCCGCTCTCGACTTTCGGCCTCGCGGGCCTGGCCGACATCGTCCTGCTGCTGCTCATCTTCTTCCTGCTCACGTCCAACTTCATCCCGCAGTTCGGCATTCAGGTCAACCTGCCGGAGGCACAGAGTGCCCCCCCCGCCGAGGCCCAGTACGTAAACGTCTCGATCACCGCCGAGGGACAGTACTACGTGGATCAAAACCAGGTGCCGGAGGACGGCCTGCTCAACGCCATTCGCAGCGCCCGCGGCACGCGACAGGCCCTCGTCTTGCGGGCCGACGAACAGGCCACCGTGGCTCAGTTCGCCACCGTCGCCAGCATCGCCCGAGCACTGGACCTCCGCGTGCTGATGGCGACCGAGCGGGAGGACAGCGGTCGGCAATAGGGCGTTGCCTGCCCCCATCAGCCATGCCACCAATCCCGGTCGAGCGATCGGTACTGGATGGCTTCGGACAGGTGCTCTGGTCGTAGCGCGTCGTCCCCGGCGAGATCGGCAATCGTGCGCGAGACCTTCAGGATGCGGTCGTAGGCGCGGGCGCTCAGGCCGAGACGCTGGATGGCCATCTTCATGAGTTGCTGCCCGGCGTCGTCTAGCTCACCGTGGGTGCGGACGAGGCGCGTCGTCATCTGGGCGTTGCTGTGGACGCGGGGATGGTCGGCGTAGCGCTGGCGTTGTCGCTCCCGGGCCGCCACGACCCGTTTTCGGACGGCGGACGAGGGCTCCCCGTCCTGCTTGCGGTTGAGTTCCTCGAACGGCACGGGCGTCACCTCGATGTGGAGGTCGATGCGGTCGAGCAGCGGGCCGCTAACGCGCGAGAGGTAGCGCTGCACCTGCGGCGGGCTGCACACGCACTCGCGCACCGGATCGGTCAGGTAGCCGCACGGACACGGATTCATCGAGGCGACGAGCATGAACCGGGCCGGGTAGTCGGCGCTGTATCGGGCCCGGCTGATGGTGATATGGCCTTCCTCCAGCGGCTGGCGCAAGACCTCCAGCACCTGCCGCTTGAACTCGGGCAACTCATCCAGGAACAGGACGCCATTGTGGGCCAGCGAGATCTCGCCAGGCATCGGATGGACGCCGCCGCCGCACAGGCCGACGTCAGATACCGTATGGTGCGGCGCGCGAAACGGGCGCGTGGCGATGAGCCCTGATCCGTTCAGCTTGCCGTCGACGGAGTGGATCTTCGTCGTCTCCAGCGCCTCAGCCATCGACAGCGGTGGCAGGATCGTCGGCAGGCGGCGGGCCAGCATGGTCTTGCCCGAGCCCGGCGGCCCGACGAGCAGCACGTTGTGCCCGCCCGCGGCGGCCACCTCCAGCGCCCGCTTCACGTTCTCCTGCCCGCGCACGTCGGCCATGTCGACGTGGTACGAGCGCGCCTCGGCCAGCACCGCCCGCATGTCGCGGCGGTAGGGTGTCGGCGCCATGGCATCGCCCGCCAGCAGGTGGAAGGCATCGCGGATCGTCTCGACGGGGTACACGTCCAGCCCCTCCACGACCGCGGCCTCGGCGGCGTTTTCCGCCGGGACGACGACGCCCTGCTTGCCTTCGTCCCTCGCCCGCAGCGCCATCGGCAGCACGCCGCGCACCGGGCGGACCGTCCCGTCCAGCGCCAACTCGCCCAGGATGAACAGGTCATTCGTCCGCTGCGTCGCCTCCGTGCGGGCCGTCAGCAACCCCATCGCGATGGGCAGGTCGAACGCCGCCCCCTCCTTGCGCACGTCCGCCGGGGCCAGGTTGACCGTGATGCGCCCGCGCGGCTGCGGCAGGCCCGTATTGGCAAGCGCCGCCATGATGCGGTCCCGGCTCTCCCGCACCGCGCCGTTCGGCAACCCGACGACGGTATAGCTCGGGATGCCACTGGCGATGTGGGTCTCGATCTCGATGGGCAGCGCGTCGACGCCCAGCGTAGTGCTGCTCCAGACGCGGGATAGCATAAGTCGGGGCTCGTGTGTTCGTTTCGGTCTAATAGACACGCGAGCCCCGCATCCATAACCTCAGGTGGGTGTCCACACGATCAGATGGGCCAGCGCTCGACTCCTCGCCCTCCCTTCCTCGATGTTCATTGAGACACCGTGACGGGGAGATATCGGATTGCGCGAAGACGATATTCGCCACCACCGCCAGCGTAGAGACGCCTCGGCGAGGGTATCTGTTTAGCGAACCCGTGTCGGTAGAGACGCGTCGGGTATGTGTTTAGCGTATATCCGCCGCGCATTGCGCCCCCGACCTGCGGTGCGGGATCTGTGACTGTGGCTCCATACGCGGCTACGGGAGGTCATCACCCCTGCGGGGTGTGGAACAGCTCCGCAGGAGCGACAGCACGGAGTAGCCGGGGGTGAAGCAGCGCGCAACCCTCGGCGGTGTCCAGGCCCGCTAAACACGTACCGCGTCGGCGACGCGTCTCTACGGGGACGAGGTGGCCCGGAAGGACCCGTTCCGCTACCCCTATCGGAACAGAGAACGCGTTGAAGGAGCGTCGGTACGGCGGTGATCCGACTCGCTAAACACGTACGCCGAGTCGTCTCTACCAACCGTGCTCATCGCCGATCCGGAGATCCCCCCTCTGATGAAATCGTATAACGTACAGTTTCTATTCCTACATCCATCTGCTAGACCCCGACAAGTAGCTGTTGCGTGCAGAGGCCTCAGCATCACGCCCTACCAGCGCTACAGAGCTAGAAGACCTTCGGTGAAGTTGACGCCTGCCGCCAGGGTCTTGGGCGGAAGCCTCCCTCGATCCGCTATCTGCTATCCTCCACCGTGAGTCGCTGCCCGTTCCCCGAGCCGCTCATTGCATCCCAGTCGTCGTCGGAGAGCACCGGGATGTCTTCCTGATGGTGGGGCATCGTGCCGCGCTGCTCGCGCCAGGCCTCGTCCGTCTGCACCGAGACTTCGTCGTGGTGGAGCAGGACCGGGCCATTGTAGCGTCCCGTCTGCGCCCCGTTCTCCAGGTTGAGCACGCCGCGCGGGCATACGGCCGAGCAGATGCCGCACCCCACGCACGAGGCGCGGATGATGTTCTGCCCTCGCTGCGCGTACCACCGCACGTCGATCCCCATCTCGCAGTACGTGGAGCAGTTGCCGCACGACATGCACTGCCCGCCGTTCGTCGTGATGCGGAAGCGCGAGAACCACTTCTGCTGCAAGCCCAGGATGGCCGCCATCGGACACCCGAAGCGGCACCAGACGCGCGAGCCCATGATCGGGTAGAACCCGACGCCCACCACGCCCGAAAAGACGAGGCCGATCCCGAAGCCGTACCATTTCGAGAAGGTCTGCGAGAGCTCACCCAGGATCGCGCCCTCCATCGCCGAGTTGGCCCACAGCAGCCCGGTCGTCACGGTGACGAAGACGAGCACACCGTGGATCATCCAGCGCTCCACCTGCCAGGCCTTCAGCGAGTTGTCGGACAGATGCCGGAAGGGGTCGCCCGCCGTCTCGGCCAGGCCACCGCAGCCGCAGACCCACGAGCAGTACCACCGCTTGCCGAAGAAGTACGTGAGCACGGGCGTCACCACGGCGATCATGATGATGCCCCAGCCCACCATCAGCACGCCCACACGCCCGGCGTCGGCCAGCCAGTTGACGCCGTTCGGCCACAGATAGTCGTACTTCAGCGGCCAGAAGTAGTGAAAATAGAACTCCGGCTGGTTGAACATCACCAGCAGGTACGGAATCATGAATGCGAAGCCGAACTGGAAGAACATGACCGACACGGTGCGGATCAACTGGTAGTTGTTGTGCCGGTACTTGTAGAGCATCCGCACGCCCATGACGACGACGGCGAAGGTGTAGATGAAGCCATACAGCAGCCAGCGGCGGCTCTGGATGCCCTCGCCATAGCCGATCCAGTTGGCCAGCGGATCGACCAGGCGGATGAGCCCGGCCAGCGTCTCCGGGAACCAGTAGAGCAGCACGTAGCCGCCCGTAAAGACGATGCCCAGCACCCAGCCCAGCGCGCCCCGGGCGGTCGCGCCGGAGAGCCACATCCCGTCGTTGTCGATGCCCGCAGGCTTGCGCAGGTGGCGACGGAAATAGATGAGCGCGCCCCCGCCCAGCAGGCCGAAGCTGAGCAGTAGCATCGCGAGC
>JAAAOL010000399.1 GCA_009908885.1 Bacteroidota bacterium
AACCGTGAGGGCCCGCTAAACACGTACCCGATGCGTCTCCCCTCCTGACCGGACGGACGCGATCCACCTACGATGCGGCATCTTGTCGGACGCAGCATCACCCGAGATGGAGTATGCCCAAACCAAAACCGGTCGGCTCCTTTAGCAGGAACCGACCGGTCGGATGGGTCGCGTGTGGTAGCCGCCGCGTCAGCGGGCGACGGGCTCGGCGAGGTGCTACTTCATGAGCGTCACGTTCTGCGTCTCTACGAACGTCTCGCCCTGTACGCGCACGAGGTAGACGCCGCTCGACAGGTCACTACCGTCGATGGTCACCGTCTCGAACTGTCCGTCCGAGAGCGTGCCCTGGTAGAGTACGTCCACCTGCCGCCCGGTGATGTCGTAGAGGTCGACCGTCACCTGCTGGGCCTGCTGCACGCCGAAGCGGAGCGTGGCCTGCGGGTTGAACGGGTTCGGGTAGACCGGGTCGACGACGTAGGTGTCGGGCAGGCCGACGTAGACCTCGACGGTGGGACTAAACTCGAACGCCCCGTCGAAGTCCACCTGGCGGAGGCGGAACTGATGCGGGCCGGGCGCGAGTCCCTCGACGCGCTGTGCGTACTGCTTGGGCAACTCGGTGGTGCCGTGGCCCTCGACGAAGGTGAGCGTCTCGAACTCGGCGGTCTCGGGGGCCTGATGCTGCACTTCGAATCCGGCATTGTTGGTCTCCGAAGCAGTGGCCCAGCGCAGGAGCGCCGTCTCGCCATCGAGCGTGGCGTCGAATTGCGTCAGTTCGACGGGAAGTAGGTTAGTGCCGCTGCAAAAGGTGATGACGTCAATGGCGCCACTGCCCGGAATGGTAATGACAAGCTTTCGAGCCGCTGTCTTGTCGGCACCGGCCTCGTAAGTGAAATCGGTGTTCACGCTGACACTGTTATCGCCACTCTGAGTGGGAGTGCAGCCATTTCCGCTATCGCCACATTGATCTTCAGTGTCAGAGCCAAGCAGAACGTCGCCACCCTGATTGTCCACTCCATAGATGTCGAACGTCATGGGGGTGCCATCTGCGTCTACAGCGACAATACCCGTGATTTCGACTTCTTCGGCAAATTCAAAAGTGAGAACGTTGGTACCTCCCGCCTCGTCGTCGGGGGTGTCACACTCGCCATCGCTGCAACCCGTGGTGTTTTCTTGGACGATGAGTAAGTTGCCTCGAAAGAGGTCGTTGGCAAATCCAGATGTGCTAGTATCTCCAAAGTCGTTAGCAGCACACGAACTCGCTCCACAGTCGCCGGTCCCTCTGGTCGGATAATTGGAGGGACAAGTTCCATTTCCCCCTGCCACGTCCGGGTCATAAACAGTCTCTCCCGCAGAGTTGTAGCAGTAATATTCGTTGGGAGTACCGAGATCTGGGTCTGCTCCGTTGACGCTACTATCGTAGATGACAGCGTAATCCGGACCACCGCCTCCATTGTCGGCAGAAATCGTCACGCCACCGTTATAAGGGTCCTCCCAAGTGAGCGTTGAACTAGTGTTATCATTGAGAACTGCCCCGTCGGGGAGTACCGTACCTTCAGCATTGCGCTCAAAGTCCATGTCACGCAGGCTCTTGCCCTCATCCAGCGCTTCTTGGCTGCATGAGAAATCTTGAGCCCGTGCTGTGTCCGCGGATAGGCAGGCGAGCAGTGCTAAAAATAACGCCAGCACGCCGAGGGCGCGACCGGCGGAGAACATGCGCGAGGTAGTAGCGAGGTGTTTCATGATCCTGGGAGGGCTTAGGATGAGTCTCAGTTTCGGTATCAGAATCCGACAACAGATGCCGTCGGCGCAGGAGCACAACGGTCGGGAGCACGACCTGAGACGCTAGCCTGCCGGAGCATCGAGCCAAAAACGGCGAGAATCCGGCAGAATCGGCGATTGGTGGGGGCGGCACCGGAGGGCCGATGGGAAATCCGGCGTGGGCCCCTTAAGCTGAATCAACTCACTACCGATACAAGAAAATTCTATGCCTAATTAAGAGAGGACTATGTTCGCCGCGTGCTCGTCGGCATCTGTAACGGATGCATAAAGTTTGCCACCCTGGTCGGTCGAAGGTGCTGGCGGGCGGTCGCGCGAGCGCTGCGCTGTTGATTTTGCCGGGAGGTGCGCCTAGATTATGCGTCCCTTTCTTTCCCTGCGCCGTCCCGGCTGACGTTGTATGCTGCGTGTTTTGTTTAGTGTTCTTGCGGTCGTCGCCGCCGTGCTTGCCACGGTCATGGACATCGTATGGCTCTACGCCGTCGCGGCCGGGCTCTTGCTCGTCGCGGCGGTCCTGCTCGTGATGGCGATGCGCAAGCGCCGCCGCGAATCCAGTGAGCCCTACGTCCCCGCCCAGCGGGACGAGACGCCGGAGGACGAGCTGAAGTCGCTCGGCATCATGGATATTCGCCCGCGCGAGGCGTCTTCCAAGAAGGAGGCGGCCGGGTCGGACGACCCAGCGCCTGCCGACACGGAGACGGCTCCGAACGGTGCGCCCCCCCAGAAGCCCGCGTCGGCCTCCAGCGAGAACCATCGCCGGGAGACGGCTGCCGCCTCGTCCGAGAAACCCCGCCCGACGCAGACGACCCGGTCCCGGCGCGACGACGTGATGGTGCCGCTGCTCACGTCGCTCCGCCACGCGCTCGGGGCGCACACGGTCTGCCTGCTCCGCCAGGACGACATGGCGCCGCAATACCACATCGAGGCGCTGGTGAGTGGGACGACGGAGGTGCAGACGCGCGGTTCGTTCCGGACCAACACGCCGCTGCTCACGCCCACGCGGGCCGAGCGCCCGGTGACGGTGCGGCACGTAGGCGACGGAGGCATCGCCGCCGCGCACCTCGGCTACTACCACGCGCGTCCGGCCGTCCGCGAGGTGGCGCTGGCGCCCGTGCCCCGCCCGGCGGACGACCCGGCGACCTACTTCCTGGTGGCGGATGCGGAAGCCCCGGAGCACCTCGGCCCGGCCCATGCGCGCCAGCTGCTTACCCAGTTCGCCCGCACCGCCGGAGCCCTGCTCTCGGGTGCTACGGAGGCCGAAGACCAGATGGACGACCAGGGAGAGGCCCCCGCCACGTCGGTCCGCCCGCGCCGCGAGATCATCGCGGAGGAGATGGCGAAGGCCCGCGAGGCGGACGTGCCCCTGGCGCTCGCGCTCGTCTACCTGAACGAAGCCGCCGTCGTGGCGGACCGGGGCGAGGGCGCCGTCGCCGCTGCCGAGCGCGACCTGGCCGCCGAGCTGCGACAGATAGCTCAGCCCTGCCGCGTGGAGCGGTTCGGCGAGTTGACCTACGGCATCTTCTACCAGGAGGCGACCGACGTCGAGCCGTGGACGCAGCGCATCCAGCAGCACCTCGACGCGGCGGGCGGCTCCCTGGAGGGCGGCGTCAGCATCGGCGTGGCGCTACTCCAGGCCCGGCACACCAGCCCCAACGCCTTCCGCACGGACGCCACCGAGGCGCTGCGCGAGGCCTACGAGTCCGGCGCGAGCATCATCCTGGAGTAAGGCTTCGGTTTTCGATTTTCGGTTTTCGATTTTCGGTTTTCGATTGGCGCGCGGGTCGTCTGGGGGTGCTCGTCGTCCATCGGCGCTTCCTCCGTGCCTTTCCGCGCTGCGACGCTCGTCCCCTTACGAACCAGGTGACTGACCCGTGTTGTTTACCACCATCGTGCTCGACGGCGTCGGCATCGGCGCGCAGGGGGATGCCGACCGCTACGGCGACGCGGGCAGTCACACGCTTCGCCACGTCTGCGAGGCGGCCCGGCCCCACCTTCCGCACCTCGGCGCGCTCGGGCTGGGCAACATCGCGCAGCTACCGTCGGTGCCGCCTGCCGAGGCGCCCCGGGCCCAGTACGGCATCATGCGCGAGCTGTCGGCGGGCAAGGATAGCACCACCGGCCACTGGGAGCTCGCCGGACTGCATCTGAAGGAGCCCTTTCCGACGTATGCCGACGGCTTTCCGGACGAGGTCATCGAGGCCTTCGTCGCGGCGACGGGCTGTGGCGGCGTCCTCGGCAACCGCCCGGCCTCGGGGACGGTCATCGTGGCAGAGTTGGGCGCGGAGCATCAGCAGACGGGCCATCCCATCGTCTACACCTCGGCGGACAGCGTCTTTCAGGTCGCCGCCCACAAGGAGGCGGTCCCGCTCGACACGTTATATACATGGTGCCGCACGGCGCGGGAGGACGTGTGCGTCGGCGAGCACGCCGTGGGGCGCGTCATCGCCCGGCCGTTCGTCGGCCCGCCCGGCGGCTACACGCGCGTCTCGGCGGAGCGAAAAGATTTCTCACTGCCCCCGCCGTCTCCGCCGGTGCAGCAGGTGCTCCAGGAGCACGGCATCCGCACGGTGAGCATCGGCAAGATCAGCAACCTGTTCGCGGGCGTCGGCTTCGACGCGTCCCTCCCGACGAAGACAAACGCCCAGGGCATCGCGGAGACGCTGCGGCAGATGCAGACCCACGCTGCCGAGGGCACCCCGGCCTTTTTGTGGACCAACCTGATCGACTTCGACCAGGAGTACGGGCACCGCAACGACCCGGACGGCTTCGCCCGGGCGCTGGAGGCGTTCGATGAGGCCGTGCCGGACCTGATCGACGCTGTGCCGGACGGGGGCGTGCTCGTCATCACCGCCGATCATGGCAACGACCCGACGACGCCCAGCACGGATCACAGCCGCGAGTTCGTGCCGCTGCTCGTCATCGGCGGGAACGGGCGGACCGACCTCGGCCTGCGGGCTACCTTCAGCGACCACGCCGCGAGCGTGGCCGACTACTTCGGCGTCCCGTTCGAGACGCACGGCACGTCCTTTCTGTAATTCTGCGTCCGCAGCGATACAGGAGTGAAATCAAATCCGGTTGCACCGTTCACGATCGGATGTCATGCCGGACCTGATTATTCCGCTGCGCTCCATCAGTCGCTCACGCTCGTGTCGGCATCTCTCTGTTCGCCATTTCTGCCAGAGGGAGAGATCCCAGTTCCCCGACGGCTGTGACGTTGCGTGTTTAACCGCAGGACGCCGGTTTCAGCCATGTTGTTCATTTTTGGCTCGATCCAAAAACGAACCAAAAAGATCACGCCGGGCGATGCGTCGGGCTGACGACGGCGCCCCCTGCGCTACCATCATCGAAACTCGCTCGCAGGCTCGCTCGGACAACGATGATGGTGGCCGCTTCGTGTCCGCCGTCGTCCGGGCGCCCGACGCATCGAGGCCGAGGTGGCTTTCCTCGGATTGGGGCAGGTCGCAGCTATGCTTTCGGGTATTCATCCGGCGGTTAATCTCGCAAGCCTACACACGTCGGGACAAGCTCGGACCGGGATGACAAAGCGCAAGGTATCAACCAGACTTGGTATGACGCCCTGCAGAAGCGTCTGTCCATCCACGCATCACGCACCACGCACCACGCTAGGGTCAGCCCGGATAGCTGCCCGCGATGTAGCTCGTCAGGTTTTCCACCTGGCGCTCCGCGTGCTCGGAGAGGGCTCGCACGCAGTCGCCGATCGAGATGATGCCGCCGAGGTGCTTGCCCTCGCGCAAGACGGGCAGGTGGCGGCAGCGGTTCTCCGTCATAAGTTGCAGGCACTCCTGCACCGTGGCGTCCGGGTCCACACAGATCACGTCCGCCGTCATCACCTCTTCGACGCGGGTGGTGCGCGAGGTGCGGCCCTCCAGCGCGATGCGGCGCAGGTAATCTCGCTCGGTAAAGATGCCGCACAGTTCGCCGTTTTTGGTGACGACGATGGCCCCCACGTTGTGCTCGACCATGCGCTCGATGGTTTCGAACACCGTGGCCGATGGCGCGATGGTGATGACCCAGTCGCCCTTGCGTTTGAGGATGGTGGAGACGGGAATAGGCGCGCGTTCCATGACGAACCTCCGGGAGCAGGACATGAAGATCGAGGGGATGTGAAGTTTCTATAAACAAACGCGATAGGGGTTCCGGGGAGATGGCTGGCAGAGGGGCGATGCGCAGGGGCGGCGGCGACGCCTTCGGTGGAAGTGCATTGCTTTTCGTCCGGCGCCCTTCGTTTCTTAATGCTCTCTTTACCCACCTATTTTCATCGGAGGAATTACATGCCGAAGGCTACTCGGATATTTGTTCTGGCGTGCGCGCTGCTGCTCGCCGCCGTAGGTCAGAGTCAGGCGCAGAGCGTCTCGCCAGGTTCTCTCGGGCAAGCGGAAGGAGTCATAACGCATCCCCTGCTGCACGACCTGACGCCAGGCACTTTTGCAAAGACGAGCCAGGACGAGGTCACGGTCAACTACTACGGGGATCCTGCCTTTTTCTTTAACATGGAGCAGGATATCCCGGCCACCTTGCTGCGCGTAACTGCGACCGTCTCGGGCACACTGCAAGGCATCGACTTTACCCTGTTCAACGGCAACCCGGATGCACCCGGCGTGCAGGGATCGGGACCGCTGCAGGTCAAAGTGTTTGCGGGAGCCGATTTCACCGATGCGTTTCCCGGGCTCGACGCCGAGGCGCTCGCCACGGTCGAAGTCCCGTTCGACGATCTCACGGCCACGGGAGACGGTTCGCTGAGCAATCCCATCGATCTGAGTGGCGAAAACATAGCCGTGGCCGAGGGCGAGGAGTACCTCGTGATGCTCAACATCGACGGCGGATCCGACGACGTAGCGCTGACGCCGTTGCTGGATAACGGCTCGACCGACGATTCCAACACGGATTACTACCCGGCGCGCACGTTGCTCTATGCGCGCGGCGACGCTGTGCCCACGGGAGGCGAAGAGGGCTACTATTCCTTTACGGATAACTCGAATATGATCATCGACTTTATCCTCCAGGAGGGCACCGGGGGCAGCCAGTGCGAGGGCGCCATCTCGATTGCCGACGCCCGCGAGACGGCGGAGGACGAGACGGTGACGGTGGAAGGCACCGTGACGCGTGCGCTGGGCCGGTCGCTGCGCCTGCAGGACGAGACGGCGGGCATCGCCACGTTCCAGGGTAGCGGCGACTTCTTCGACGCCATCGCCGCGGGCGACATCGGAGCGGGCGACGTGCTGTGCCTCACGGGCGAGCGGAGCGACTTCAACGATCTCCAGCAGATCA
>JAAAOL010000151.1 GCA_009908885.1 Bacteroidota bacterium
CCGGGTCAGCGTCTCTCCCTTCCCGAAGGGAGAACAAGAGGGATGTGCACTGCTGAGGCGGCCTGTGAACGGACCTCCTCTCTGTCTCTTACTGCATCGAGTTCAGCACAGGCTCTTCGCGGAAGGAGAGGACCCAGGCGAGACCGTGAGAGGTGGGACGCTAATGTTCTTGGTTGATTCCACTTAGAACGGGTCCATCGCGGTGATGTAGAGGCCGCCGCCCTCTCTGCTGAAGGCATAGTCGAGCCGGAGGTGGACGCCCTCCTCGTTGAGGCGGAAGCGTAGCCCGGCGCCCCCGGCCCCCTCCAGCCCCTCGCTGCCGAACCGGTCGAGGCGCCCGGCGACGGCGCCGGTGCTGGCGAACAGCGCCCCCGCGAAGCGCCCGAGCAGCGGGAAGCGCCACTCGCCCTGCACCGTGGCGAACACGTCGTCGCGGAAGCGGCCTTCGAGGTAGCCGCGCATGCGGAGCGGGCCGCCCAGGCGCGGCAGCACCGTGAACGGCGCGGTGCCGGAGACAGCCTCCCCGTAAGCCTGCACCGCGAGGACGTGGCGGCGCCCAATCGGGACGTACTGCCGGGCGTCGAACACGACGCGGGTGAAGTCGAACGTGCTGCCCCACCGGCCCGCGTGCCCGACGACGTACGCCGTCGCGAACTGGCCGCGGCGGGGGTAGAAGAGGCGATCCCGCGTGTCGCGCGTGACGACCGGTCCGAGGCCGACGATGGTCGCGCCGTCGCGTCCGGGAAGGCCGGGACCGTCCAGCAGTCCCCCACTCTCGACCTCTGCGATGGCATCCCACCGCACCCGGGCGCGCAGGCCGATGCGCCATCCGGAGGCCACCTGCTGCTCGGCCTGCACGATGGCGTCCGCGTAGCGATCGGTAAAGTCCTCCGCCATCGCGTCAGTCGTAGCCGGGCCGAGTCCGTAGAACACGTCCGGGTATTCGCTGAACCCGAGGTCGGCGAAGAGGCGCTGCCGCCCATCGCGTCGAAAGAGTTCCGGGCGCAGGTTGATCGCATACTGTCCGTTCAGCGTCGCAGAGAGGTCGCCCTGGATGCTCGACGGGCGCTCGCCCTCGCCGATGAACACGCCGCCTGCCGCGCCGCCGCCGAGGCTCGTCTCGGGCGTGTAGTAGAGCGTGGGAAAGGCGTACCAGCTCGTCGCGGGTCCGTCCGCCGCGGACGATTCCTCCGCCGACGAGTCGACGGGCGATTGCGCCTGGACGGTCGGCACGAGGAGCAGGAGGCTGATGCTTAGCACGGTCCATGCCGTCCAGCCGCACGCGGTGGGCAGGAAGAACGCAAGCAGCGGATGCGTCTTCATCGGTCCAGGGTCAGTGGGAGTGGGAGGAATCGGCCTCGGCGCGGCGCAGCGCCTCCGCGCCCCACCGCCACAGCACGACGAGCACGAGCGCGGCGGTGAGATAGGTCTCGTAGGCGTAGACGGATGCGGACGTGTCGAGCAGCTCGCCGCTGACGTTGCCTGAGAAGTGAAACAGGATGGCGGCGAGGACGCTGCGCCCGGTGTTGTTGTAGATCCAGGTGTAGAGGACCGCGCCCAGCAGGATCGCCACGCCGAACTGGAGCGGGTCGGGTGCGCCGCCAGCCCGGGCGTAGTAGCCCGCCATGGCGAAGAGCGGCCCGTGCCACGCGAACCAGGCGAGGCCGACCAGCACGCTGGCCCCGAGGGCGGAGTAGCGCAGCTGCAGGCGGTCCAGCAGGTAGCCGCGCCAGCCGATCTCTTCGGGCAGCGGCCCCAGTAGCAGCACGAAGCCGAGGTACAGCAGCAGGTCGACGGGCTGCACGACCAACGCGCTCGCCTCCTGCAGATTAAACGCCGCGTCCGCCGCGCCAAAGAGGACGGCGAGGCCGCCCGCAGCCAGCTTCAGGGCCGGGTAGAGCCCTAGAATGACGGCCCACCACCATCCACCGATGCGGCGCGGGTCGACGAGGCGCCGGCCGAGGTCGCGGAGCCCGGACCGCCCGGCCACGCGCCCTGTCATCACCGCACCGCCGAGCGGCAGGCCGAGGCCGCCGATAGCGAAGAGCGCCATCGCCCACGGCGTGCTCCATACGTCGACGCCTTGCCAGACGATGATTCCCCAGAAGAGCCACGTCCACCCGTGCGAGAAGGCCAGGAAGCCCCACAGATCGGCAGCGCCGGACGGCGTCCGCTGCGCCGCCGTGGTAGGATGTTGCGACGTGATTCCGCGCGATGACATAGCCGGTACAGAAGGATGATGAAGGTCACTCGGCAGCGGCCCGGGCCGTGTGAGCGAGGCGGACGGCGTAGGCCGACAGGTCGTACGGCCCCAGCGCGTTCACCTGCACCGCCACGGCGATCTCGTGCGCCGGATAGTACTCGAAGATGGACAGGTAGCCCGGCGTCCACCCGCGATGCCCGTAGGCCGTCCCTAGCTCGGTCGAGCGGATCGTCACGCCGAGGCCGTAGCGCACGTCGGCGCCGAAGTGGGCCTGCTGCGTCGCGTCTTTCGGCACCGCCGCCAGCAACTCGTCGAGGTAGTCGCCCGGCAGCGCCTCCCCGGTGTAGAGCCGGTGCGCCCAGCGCGCGAGGTCCGAGGCCGTGGTGACGAGGCCGCCGCCGGTCCATTCGGTCGCCGGGTTGTAGACGAGCGTGCCGTCCTGAGTCACCTTGGGCGGCAGGCCGAACGGCGCCTCCCCCTCGACGTAGCCCGCCACGAGCCCCGGCAGGTCGCGCCGGTCGGCGGGCGTCGTGGCGGCGAGGTGCAGCGGGTCGAGCAGGCGCTCCTGGAGCACATCGTAGTAGGCGCTGTCCGTGACGGCCTCCACGATCAGGCCGGCGAGGAGGTAGTTGGTGTCGGAGTAGTGGTAGCCCGCACCCGCCGCAAAGAGCGGCTCGGCATCCAGCACGAAGGCGACGAGTTCCTCCGGCGCGAAAGCCGCGTCGGGGCCGTCCGCCGCCATCCGCTCGCGCACGGCGGTCAGGAAGTCCTCATCGTGGATGTGGTCCCGCAGCCCGCTCTGGTGCCGCAGCAGATGCCGCAGCGTGAGAGCCTCGGCGTTGGGCAGGCGGTCGAACCACGGGCGGTCGCCGAGCCACCGGGCGATGGGCGCGTCCAGGTCGAGGCGGTCTTCCTGCGCCAGGGCCAGCACCACGGCCGCTGCGAACGACTTGCCGGTGCTGCCGGAGAGCATGCGCGCATCGGGCGGCATGCGGGTCGCGTCTTCGCGGTCGGCATAGCCCGTGGCGGCGGCATGCAGCGTCCCATCCGGCAGGACGACGGCGGCCGTCGCTCCGGGAAAAGCGTCCTGCGTCCAGAGGCTGTCGAGCGTGGTCTGGAGCGCCGCGACGACGGGGGAGGGCGACTGGGCCGCGGCGGTGCCGCACATCCCCCCGAATAGCATCAGGCCAACGATGAGCATCGGGCGGTGCAGTCCGTAGAACGACATGGGACCTCCTCAGGAATCGTCCTGTCGGTAGCGCACGTCCTCGATCCGTCGAACGAGCGGCCGTTCGCTCCATCGGCCGAGGGTCCGTGTGTAGCATGACGAAAGACGATCACCAATGATACGCGGGATTGCTGGATCGCTCGTGAAAGGAATAGCGAGGCCTCGCTGCGGGGGCGTGTCGGGACACCCGATCGGGGAATCGCCCACGACGGCCTCAGAAGCATCCAGCGCCTGCCGCCGATGGGACTTGCTTGCGCCATGGAGGATGCCGTATGTTTGGACGGTTCAAGACCACCTGTGGCGTGGGCTCGGTCACCTCCCTCGCGCTCTACACCCGTAACATGAATCGCATCAAGTTCACGTTGCCCGAAGTCGGCCTGCGCGAGATCAGCGGTCTGGTCTACCTCGAAGACGGCTTTCTGGTGCTGAAAGTAGAGGACGCGCTCATGGGCGAGTTCGACGTGGACGAGGAGATCATCAAGATCGAGCCGCAGGCGCTGGAGTACGTCCGAATGCGGACGGGACTGCTCCGGGATCGCCTGGTCATCAAGCCCAAGCGGGCGACGTTGCTCGACCTCGTCCCCGGCAAGCACGAATCGACGCTCGAACTGCGGGTCTGGCGCACGAAGCGCGAGAAGCTCGAAGACCTCGTCGAAGCCTTCCGCGCGCTGACCTGACCCTCGCCACGGTTCTCCTCCCCTTCGCCATCCCCCCGAACCGATGTCCCGTTCCTTCTACCTCTGCCTGCTGCTTCCCCTGCTCGTCCCAACGGTCGTGTTCGCGGGCTGCGCGCTCGCAGCGGGCCTGTCGCCGGTGGAGACGTGGACCGCGACGGCCGATCAATACGCGGCGGACCGCCAAAATTTGCTGATTATCGCCGTTCCGGGATTCATCCCCATCCTGCTGCTGCTCGCCGTGCTGTGGGGCTACCGCCGGTACGGCAAGAGCGAGCGCACCCGACGGGCGATGGGGTGGGGCGGCCTCGTCGCGATTCTGGTGGTGCTGGTCTGGATCAACCTGCAGTTCTGGCCGCTCTTTCTGCCCGAACGTACGTATCCGGGGTTTCCCCACGGCCTGGGGTTCATCATTGGCCCGATCTTCTTTGCCCCCGTGCTCATGGCCCTGGTGATGGGTGGCGTGTGGCTGGTGCTGCGCAGGCAAGGTGCGTGATTAGCAGTAGCTGAACGCGGCAGGCGAGCGGGACCCTTCCCGTCAGGCCTCGTGTTCGACGTACCCGACAGTACATCGCAGCGTCTTTTCGGTCTTCCCGAGCACTCATGGCAGAGCGTACCTACACCGAGCAGGAAGTCTTCGAAATCATCGAGCGCGCGGCGGAGTTGCAGATGCAGGCTGCTCAGAGCCGCGAGGATCGCTCCGGGCTCACCCTCAGCGAACTCGAAACCGTGGCCCGGGAGACGGGACTCGATCCGGCGCACCTCCGGCGGGCTGTGGCCGAACTCGACGAGCCGGGGAATGCCCTGTTCGACGCCAGCGCGCGCACGACGGCGACGCACGTGTTCGTGGAGCGCTGGGTGCCGGGCGCGCTGACGCCTGACGCATGGGAAGACATCGTGGCCGAACTCCGTCACCGCCTCGATACCGACCTCGGTGCGATGATGGGTGCGAACTATCAGATGGGCACGACCGAGCAGATCGGGCGCACGCTGGAGTGGAAACACATGAGCATGTCCGGCATCGAGACGCGCGCGATGCTGCGTCCACGCGGGGACGGCGTACGCATCCGGCTCAGTCAGCGCGTCGGGTGGGGGAATCCGGTGGCTGAGTCCGCCACGTATGGCACGGGGTTGGCCTTTCTCGCCGCCGTCATCGCGGGGCTCGTTTCCGGGTCGGGATGGGTCGCGGCGGCCGCTGCGCTCCTCACCCTGATCGTCGCCATCCCGCTCATCCTCTATGCCGACCCGGCCTGGCGACGGAAGAAACACCAGGAGTTGCACGACCTGGCCGATAGCCTCTCCGCGCTGGTCGCCACGCCGATGGAAGTGAGTGCGGGGGAACTGGGGGAGGGAGCAGCCGGGCGAAAAGAAGCCCCATCGCCCGCGGTGGACCCGTCGCTGCTGGACCGTGATCGCACCTCCGGCGACGAGCAGACGCCGCCCTCTCGCAATCGCACGCGGGCGTGATCCGAAGCGCCCATCACGCTTCTGGGCTGTCGTTATTCGCACGTCGTCACCAGCGCCGACAGCACCTCGCGCTCGACGTCGCCGCCGCCGGGCCGGTTGAGGCGCACCCCGCGCACGACGAGCGTCGAGGAGCCGCCGCCGTCCAGGTTCATCGCATCCACCGCGCCGACCTGCGCCATCAGGTAGGCCAGTTCCTCCAGGTCGACGCCCCGGCTCGCGGGTTGTCGCCCATCGACGACCATCAGGATCAGATCGCCCTCGGCAGTACGGCCCGCCGCCGTGCGCGGGTGCGTCGCCGGGATCGACGTGCCGAAGAAGACCTCCGCGTCTGCCGTCACGCGGAGATGGCCGTCACGGAGCAGCATGGGCCCGGCGCCCAGCGCCTCGCGGACGGCCCAGCGCTGTGGTGTATCTGCCCACGTTCCCGGCTGTCGCGGACGGTTGCCCGGAGGTGCGGACCAGGCGAGGAGCGTATCGCCTGCCGTCGTGGCCCAGGCGAACTGCACCGCCTCCTCCAGAAATCCCATCGCGGCGCGGGCCAGCGGATAGGCGATGCGGTCACGCAGCAGCGTGTCGGGCGCGGCGAACAGCAGGCGCTCGTCGTCCAGCAGCAGCCCCACGTGGTCGGCGGGCGTGCGACCCATCGTGAAGTAGCCGCCGTTGATTGCTACGCACGCGTCGAGGCGCCGGGCGAAGGTCGTCATCCGCTCGCGCCGGTCGACCGAATCCGCAGACACGGCGACCTGGGTCTGGATGACAGGGTCGCGCTCCCGAATCCGCACGTACCACGCCCGAAGCGGCAGTGTCGTGTCGCGGGCTGCGTAGGCCCGGACGCCGCCGGGCAGGCGGGCGTTCAGTGAGTCGATGGGCTGCCATGCGAGTTGGAGCGAGTCGGGCACGGTCAGGGTCGATGCCGGCGAGGGTGGCGCCGAGCGCTGGCATCCGCCGAGGAGCAGGAGGACACCGACCAGGCCAAGCAGCAGGCGCGTCGGGGAGCGACCGAGGAGGGACATGAGGGCAACGTTACGTTGTCGTGATAGCCGTGACCCGGGGGGCTTACTTCAGCGGATCGTGACGTTTCATAGAACGAACGCATACGCCGACGAGCCTGTTGTGCCTGTGCGGCATGCGCCCCCCACTCGCCATCTAATCAGAATACGAAGGAGAACACCATGAAACGCTGGAATCTATGGATCATGAGCTTTCTGCTGCTGAGCGTGATCGCCCTGCCGACGATGGAGGCCCACGCGCAGGAGATGGACGCCGAGGCGGCGCCGACCATCACGCAGATCGTCACCACCGATAGCACCTTCTCGACGCTCGCCGCCGCAGTGAAAGCGGCCGGGCTGGCCGAGGCGCTCGACGGCGACGGGCCGTTCACGGTCTTCGCGCCCACGAACGACGCCTTCGCGGCGCTGCCCGAAGGGACACTGGATACGCTGCTGAAGCCCGAGAACAAGGATCAACTCGTCCGCATCTTG
>JAAAOL010000201.1 GCA_009908885.1 Bacteroidota bacterium
GCCGATGCTGCGGCTGATGCTGTCGTTCCAGCGGCTCGGCAAGAACGTGCTGCCGGTGATCGAGAAGTACGGCGAGTTCGAGGCGCTGCTCGACGAGGCCGAGGCCATGGACGTGACGCCCCGGTTCGGCGTGCGGGTGCGGCTCTCGGCGGGCGGCGCCGGCAAGTGGGCTGAGTCTGGCGGCGACTTCTCCAAGTTCGGCGTCTCCACCCCGGAGCTCCTGCAGCTCATCCAGCGGCTGGAGACCGACGGCCTGCAAGACGCCTTCCGCCTCCTCCACTTTCACCTGGGCAGTCAGATCTCTGATGTCCAGGCGCTCAAGACGGCCATCAAGGAGATCACCCGCGTCTATGCGCACCTCCTCCGCCACGGCATCCCGGTGCAGTACCTGGACGTGGGCGGCGGCCTCGGCATCAACTACGAGGCGGGGAGCCTGGGTGGCAGCAGCTCGATCGACTACTCGATTCAGGAGTACGCCAACGCCGTCGTCTACGCCGTGCAGGAGGTGTGCGACCACGAGGACGTGCCGCATCCGATTCTCGTCTCCGAGAATGGCCGCGCCCTCACGGCCCACCACTCGGTCTTCGTCACCGAAACGCTCAGCGCCACGACGCGCCCCGAGATCGACCCCGACTTCGCGCCGGACGACGACCACCACGACACGCTGCATGCCCTGCACGGACTGCTCACGTACGTCCAGTCCGCCGACGCGCCCTCCCTCCGCCTGCCCGAGGTGCTGGAAGCCTACCACGACGCCGTCGAGCAGCGGCAGCAGGCCGACGCGCTCTTCTCCTTCGGCTACCTGAGCCTGGAGCAGAAAGCCCTCGCCGAGCGCCTCTTCTGGAGCGTCTGCCGCGCCATCAACGCCCACGTCCACCGCGCCGACCCCGAGTGGCTCCCGCAGGAACTGGCCGAACTGGACGACCGCCTCGTCGACCAGTACCTGTGCGACTTCTCCGTCTTCCAGTCGCTCATGGACTACTGGTCCATCGGCCAGCGCTTCCCGATCCTGCCGCTCGACCGCCTGGACGAAGCCCCGACGCGCCGCGCCACGCTGGTCGACCTCACCTGCGACTCGGACGGCAAGATCAGCCGCTTCGTGGCGCCGGACGAGGACAAGCGCTACCTGGACGTCCACCCGCTGCGGGACGACGCGCGCTACTTCCTCGGCATCTTCCTCGTGGGGGCCTACCAGGACATCCTGGGCGACACGCACAACCTGTTCGGCAGCACGACGGAGGCGCACGTCTACGTGGACGAGGACGAGCCGGACGGGTTTTACATCGAGAAGGTGATCCCCGGCACGACGGTCGAGCAGATGCTGGCGCACGTGCAGTACTTCCCGAACGACCTGGAACGCCGGATGGACGCGATCTTGCGCGCCAAGGCCGCCGACGGCGTCATCCGCCCAAAGGCCGCCACGCAGATCCTCCAGCAGTACCGCCGCTTCTTCGAGGACCAGACGTACTATACGAGCGCGAAGGAATGAGTCGGTCGATGTTTCAGGTTGGCAGGTTTCAGGTTGACAGGTTTCAGGTCGTACGTTCGATGATCGCCTACTGCCCTAGAGAACCCGCAACGCAAAACCCATAACCCGCAACCCACCCCATGCCTGCTTCCTCTGACCACACGCTGCGCCTCGGCCTCGTCCAGATGGCGATGGGGGACGACCCGGACGCCAACATGGCGAAGGCGCTCGACGGCATCCGCGACGCGGCGGAGCGGGGCGCCGAGGTCATCTGCCTGCCGGAGCTGTTTCGCTCGCGCTACTTCTGCCAGACCGAGGACACGGACCGCTTCGCCCTCGCCGAGCCCATCCCCGGCCCGAGCACCGCGACGCTCGAACCGCTGGCCGCCGACCTCGGCGTCACCATCGTCGCCAGCCTGTTCGAGAAGCGCACCGAAGGGCTGTACCACAACACCGCCGCCGTCATCGACGGCGCGAAGGGCTACATCGGCAAGTACCGGAAGATGCACATCCCGGACGATCCCCGGTACTACGAAAAGTTCTACTTCGCCCCCGGCGACCTGGGCTTCAAGGCGTTCGACACCGAGAAGGGCTCGCTCGGCGTGCTCGTCTGCTGGGACCAGTGGTACCCCGAGGCCGCCCGGCTGACGGCGCTCCAGGGCGCGCAGGTGCTGTTCTACCCGACGGCCATCGGCTGGCACCGGTACGAGAAGGCCGAGCACGGCACCGCCCAGCACGAAGCCTGGGAGACGGCGCAGCGGGCCCACGCCATCGCCAACGGCTGCTTCGTGGTCGCCGTCAACCGCACCGGCTTCGAACCGGCGCCGGACGCGCAGGACGAGGACGACGGCATCGAGTTCTGGGGCCAGAGCTTCGTCGTCGCCCCGGACGGCCAGATCCTGGCGCGCGCGCCGCAGGACGAGACAGCGGTGCTCGTCGTCCCCATCGACCTCGACCGCATCCGCGAGTTACGGCACGGCTGGCCCTTCTTCCGCGACCGCCGCATCGACGCGTACGCTCCCCTCACGCAGCGCTTCATCGACCCGTCATGACCGCCCGCACCCCCGCTTCGTTCACCCCCGGCAGTCCCGCTGCGCGCGGCTACCGCATGCCCGCCGAGTGGGCCCCGCACGCCGGCACCTGGATCACGTGGCCCCACTTCGAGGGCACCTGGCCCGGCAAGCTGGAGGCCGTCGTCCCGACGTTCGTGGAGATGGTGCGCGCCCTCCACACGGGCGAGACGGTCCACATCAACGTGCTGAACGCCGAGCGCGAGGCGGCGACGCGGACGCTGCTGAAGGAGAACGGCATCACCGCCAACGTCCGCTTTCATCAGCTGCCCACCGACAACGAGTGGTGCCGCGACTACGGCGCCCTCTTCCTGACGCGTGACAGCGAGGACGGGCACGACCGGATGGCCGTCAACTGGGGCTTCAACAACTGGGGCGAAAAATACCCGGACTACGCCCAGAACAATCACGTTCCGGCCTACATGGCGGGCGTCGAGGGCGTGCCGCTGGTGCACGGCGGCCTCATCCTGGAAGGCGGCGCCCTCGACGTGAACGGGGCGGGCACGCTGCTGACGACGGAAAGCTGCCTGCTGAACCCCAACCGCAACGGCGACCTCGACCAGGCCACGCTGGAGCAGCGGTTGTGTGACTATCTCGGTGTGCGGCGCATCCTGTGGCTCGGCGACGGCATCGCGGGCGACGACACGGACGGCCACGTGGACGACCTGACGCGCTTCGTGGCGGAAGACACGGTGGTGACCGTCGTGGAAAACGACCCCGCCGACGCGAACCACGCGCCGCTGCGCGACAACCTGCAGCGCCTCCAGGCCATGACGCTGGCCGACGGATCCCCGCTACGCATCGTCACGCTGCCGATGCCGGACCCGATTTATTACGACGACACGCGCCTGCCCGCCTCCTACGCCAACTTCTACATCGGCAACGAGGTGATCCTGCTGCCCGTCTTCGACGACCCGAACGACGAGGTCGCCGAGGATACGCTCCAGACGCTCTTTCCCGACCGCCGCGTCGTCCCGCTCGACAGCCGCGACCTCGTCTGGGGCCTCGGCGCCTTTCACTGTCTCACCCAGCAGATTCCGGCGGGTTGAGTGCGGGCGGCTGGGTAGAGGGGTTTGCTGTGCAACCTTGGAAGAAATCATCCCGGACCCGAATCCGGGATCTCTCTGCTTGGCCTTTTGCTCGTCGCAGAGACGCCTCGGCGAGGCGGTACGTGTTTAGCGCACCTGTTTTCGACCACCCCGTCCTTCGGACACCCCTCCTGCCCAGGAGGGGACCGTCTTTGGTCTCGGCCGATGACGCTCATCCCTCCCCTGGCCAGGGGAGGTGTCCCGCAGGGACGGAGGGGTTGACCAAGAGCGAGCCGACATACGCGAAACACATACCCGAGGCGTCTCTACGCTGGGATCTGTGATAGACGTGGACCTGGTTCGCCCTGACATTACCGAGCGAAATGGGATCAGCCGTCCGGTGGCTGCGATGCGCTCTGGCCGTCGGTCGGAGCAGGAGCCGGTGATGCCGTCTCTTCGTCGGAGGACTTCGCGCCCGACATGTGCTCCATCGCCTTGCGCTTCAGCTCGCGGAACTGGTCGCTCACCTCTTCCAGGCGCGCCTGCCACGTGGGGTCCGGCGTCATGCCCTCGGTGGAGCGGTGATAGGCCAGCAACGTCGCCGCCAGCGAGAACGCATCGGCGACGGCCAGCTTGAGCATCCACGCGCCGACGAGCACGGCGATGCCGAGGGCAATCTTGACGCTCGGCAGCGCCACACCGATCAGCACCGCGGGCAGGCCGAGGATCACCAGAAACAGCAGAAACTCGACGTAGCTGAGCAGCGTGAGGGCCACGGCGTTGGCCAGGATGGGCTTCCAGCACTGCGCGTACAGGATGACGCCGTCCCGCGCCACGGCCCACACGTTGGCGTCGTCGTCGCGGTAGGCGCGCGTCAGGATGGCCTCGTCGATGTAGGTGGTGGAGAAGCGCGAGACGCGCCGGACGAACTGGACGAGGCTGTCGGCTCCGGGAATCGGGAGCAGGTTCATCAGGCGGGCGAAGCTGCGGTTGAAGGATCGCACCGTGCCTTCCAGCAGCCGGTCGATGCCGAACATGACGCTCGTCTCTTTGAACCGCGTCTGCACGCGCTCCTTGCCGTACTGCACCTGCGAGGCGTCGTCCGGCCCGCTACCGGTCAGGATCACCTCCGTCATGACGGCGGCGTGGGCGGCCTTGAGCAGGTAGAAGTAGTAGCGCGTGACCCACCGCACGATGCCGAAGGCCCCACCGAACGCGGCGATGATCACGATGATGCCGAGGACGTTCCACAGCTGCGCCAGCAGCCATGCGATGCCGCCGATCAGGGCGAAGTAGAACAGGAGACCGACGCCGAGCACGGCGTACGACCCGATGCGTACCCACAGGAAGGGCGTGGTCTTGAGAACGAGCTTGACGGCCTCGCCGAGGTAAAACTTGACGTCCATGAAAGCCTCCAGAGATCGATGAGGGGGGTGATGCGCAACGCTCTGCAAACCGGCAGGACGAGAACCGAACAGCCCCGCTGCGGTCTGCCGTCCGTCGTCCGCCGTCTGGCCGTCAACTACTCGGCTGGCCGAGGCGTTGCAGCGTACTCAGATTAACCTGGTCGAGGAGCGCCTCGACCGCCTCCATCTCGACGTTGCGCCCCTCGACCTTAATGAGGTAGCGCCGGTCCACGGCGACCTGCTTCTCCGCCGAGGTGCGATCCCCGTTGCGCTGGAACTTCTCGTACGCGGGCATCCCCTGATACTCGACGGTCCGCTCGTAGCCGGTGTCGCTCTCGCGCTCCATCTCCATCATCATCCAGCTGGCGCCCATCATGGCGATGCCGCCGCCCGCCGGAACGTCCGTGATGGTGATGGTCATCCGGCCCTGGCCGCCCTCCTCCTCGTAGGTAGCTTCCGCGCTGGAGACAGTGATCTCGCCCATCTTTTGCGTCTGCCCCTCGTGGCTCGTGCGAGCGAGGGCCGCGGCCTGCTCGGGCAAGAGCGCCTTGAGTTCGCGGAAGTCGACGGCCTCCCGTGGCGCGGGGCTGGCTTCGTTCCCCGCGTCCGGGCCCGTCAGCGGCGCGGCGGGCGCGTTCGGGCCAGACTCGGTCTGCCGCCGCGCTTCCTCTTCGGCGTACTCCCGGGCCTGCCGCGACGCCTCGTTGATCCGCTCGGCGATGCGCTCCGACGACCCGTCATCCTCTCCGACGCCCCGGTCCTTCATGGCCGCCAGATTATCCACGTTGAGCCGGTCGAGGGACGCCTTGATGGTCTCCATCGGCACGTTGTCCCCATCGACCTCCACGGCGAAGCGCTCCTCCACGAGCACGCTCATCGAGCCGTCCTGGTAGTTGCCCGTGTCGCGGAACTTCTCGGTGGCCTTGTAGCCCTGGTACTCCGTCGTCCGCTCGTACCCCTGGCTGTCCTCCTTGTCCACCGCCACCTCGAAGTTGTTGGCGAACTTGCCCACCCCGCGCATCGAGCCGAGGTCGGTGATCGTGATGCGCACGCGGGGCCGCGGGCTCCCCTCGCCTTCGTACGTGCCCGTCACCTTCGAGGTGCTGATGCCCATGGTGCTCTCCCGCTGCCCGCTCGCGTCGGTGCGGGTGAGGCCGCCGGGCAAGGTCTCGGGCAGGAGCTCGCGCAGTTCGCGGAAGTCGACGGGCTGCACCTTTTCGCCGCCGCCCAGCAGCCGTTGCGCGGCGCTGACGGCATCCTCGACGCCGCTCGTGTCGCCCGAGGCCAGGCCCTCCGCCGCTTTCGAGATGGTCTCAGCGGCTTCTTTGGCCTGTTTGACCTGGTCGAAGCAACCCGTCGTGGTGAGGACGAGCAAGATCAGCGCGGGAATCAGGAGATGACGTACGTGCATGGCGAGGTGAGGTCTACCGGTTGAGGTGCGGTTCGAGGGGATCGTGCGACCGATGTGGTCCCCAGGGTACTGTGCGTAATATAACCTGAGTTGTGGATTCGAACAGATATTGCCCCTTGACCGCAGACGACGGACAGCAGACCGCCAAAATGAGCATTTCTCCGCGGTCTGCCGTCTGCGGTCCGTGGTCCCGCTTTGGTCTGAGCGATAGGACACAACGTGGGTTAATATAAGAGAATGTCAGAACATTCTACTACAACTCCAGATAGCGGGCATAGCCAGAGACCTCCACCTCCCCGGCGGGCGTCGAACAGGTGAGGGCGAAGGTGACGGCGTAGGTCTGCGGATCGGCGGACTCGATGGTGAGCGTGCCGGAGACCGCGTCGGCACGGATATTATCTTCCATGCCCGGCGTCTGCACCGACACCTCAGCAGCCACGTCGGCCTCCGGCGGCCGGTTGATGCCGGTATTCTGCGTCACGACGACGTCGTATGTGCCTGCGCCGAGCGCGGCGGGAATATAGAACTCCGCCTCGGCGTAGCCCTCCTCGTCGTTGCCCGGCTCGCCGATGAAGATCTGCAGCCGGTGCTCATCCACTTGGACCTGAAAGTTGTCGTTCTCTTCCAGATAGACGCCGTGCGTCTCGGCGGTGTAGTCCACGGCG
>JAAAOL010000264.1 GCA_009908885.1 Bacteroidota bacterium
CCCTCCTCCCCGGCGAGACGGTCTACTACGTGGACGGCACCAGCGACGGCGCGCAGGTTAGCCTCGAATACGCCGCCGACGAGATCGAGTGGATGGTCGGGTCGGCGGTGCCCCATGACGACGTCAAGGTGGACGAACCGGACTACTTCTGAACGCTGCCTCGCAAGACCGCGGCCCACGGTCTGCCGTCTTTTCCGACCCCAACGATACTAGGTGGAATCATCCAAGAACGTTTGCACACCGCCCGTCATGGTTTCGCCTGGGTCCTCTCCTTCCGCGAAGGAGAGCCAGCGAGGATGACCGCTCACAGCCCGCGTCCGGGGGGGCACATCCCTCTTGTTCTCCCTTCTAGAAGGGAGAGACCTCAACGGTAGCGCTGAGGCGAACCACACCGAAGTGCCAACATGCTTTCATTGATCTACATAGCTCACCACGACGACCATGTTCTCACGCATCCCCGGCGGGCTCGGCACCATCCTCATCGCCCTCATCTTCATCGGCGGCTTCGGCTCCTGTGCGTCGATGGCGTACCGGGGCGCGGGCGCCCAAGAAATCGGCCAGCCCAGCGTGCGGGCAGGCAGTGTCGTCGGCCCGGCGGTCGTCGGCGGCGGTCCGCGCGTCGGTAAGTAACGCATCTCCCCTCGCCCATCATGGCTGCATCCAACGTCGAGTCGCATCTCCGCACCGGCATCCAGGCTGCCCGGCGGGGCCATCATGAGCCCGCCCGGCGGATCCTGCGCGAGGTCGTCGACGCGGCGCCGGACAATGAACTGGCGTGGCTCTGGCTGGCCCGCGTGACGGACGACGACGCCGAGAAGGAGCGCGCCCTCCGCACGGCGCTGCGGCTCAACCCTGAGAACCGGTGGGCCGCGCAGCAACTGGACTCCGGCGCCTCCGCCGCGCCCGCAACGCCCGGCGACATCCCACAGCCGCCGCGTCAGCAGGCGCCCGAGATCGTCGAACTGAAGTGCCCCAACTGTGGCGGCAACGTCTCGGTCCACGGCGATAAGGGGGTCAAAACCGTCGTCTGCAACTACTGCGGCGCGGTGCTCGACCTCAGCGAGGAGCAGACCCAGATCCTCGCCCAGGTCGATCCTGAGACCACACCGCTCCAGCCCATCGACGTGGGCATGACAGCCACCTTCGGCGACCGGACGTACACGGTCTACGGCTGGATGCGCTACGAGGGCAGCGACGAGTACGAGACGTGGCAGTGGGACGAGTGGCTGCTGGTGGCCGACGACGGGCATTCGCTCTGGCTCAGCTACGATCCCGAGGCCGGCTTCGTCATCCAGGAGCGCGTGACCGACTTCGAGCCGTTCGATCCGGCCTCGGCCATGTTCATCAAGACGCCGCAGGGCATGGCCGCCGTCAAGGAGCGCGACCAGGCCCGCATCGTGGCGCTGCGCGGCGAGTTCACGTGGCGCGCCCGCGTGGGCGACCCGATCAATTACCTCGACGCCGAGGGCAAACACCGCATCTTCAGCGTCGAATACACGAGCGACGAGCTGGAGGTGCACGCAGGCCCCGAGCTGGAGCCGCTGGCTGTGTGGCAGGCGTTCGGGATGGACGAGAAGGTGGAGGCCGCCCGCGAGCGCGCCGAGGCCCGCGCCGCCAAGAAGGCCAAGCTGGGCGCCCGGGCGAAAGTTGTCGGCTGGCTCGCCGTCCTATCGTGGGTGCTCGTCCTCTTCGGCGGGTGCGCCGGGCACGAGGTGCTCGACCAGCAGGTGGTGCTGACGCTCGACCAGAACCCGACTCAGCGCCTCGGCCCCGTGACGCTCGACGAGACGACGCGGGCGCACGAACTCATTCTGGAACTGGACGACCTGCCCACCAACTCGTGGGCCACCGTCAGCGCCTGGGCCTATGACGAAAAGAAGTCGAAGTACCTCCTCGTCTCGGCAGGCTTCTGGGACGAGGAAGGCTACGACGACGGCTACTGGCACGAGGCCGACCTCAAGAGCAGCACCAAATTTAAGCCGGTGACAGCGGGCGAGTACCTGATCGAACTCAACCTGGAAGAACTCTCGCCACAGAATACACCGCAGCAACTGCTGCTGACCGTCCGCCTCCAGGAAGGCGTCTGGAGCATCGGCTACCTGGTCACCATCGGCATTCTGCTGACGCTGACGTGGTTCGTCTACAAGATTCGCGGCGGCTGATCCGTCCGCCCCACGCACGTACTTCATTCATCCATCACCCTCTGACCATGCGCACACTTCTCGCTTTTCTGCCCCTGCTGCTCGCCTCGCCCCTCGCCGTCGCTGCCCAGGACGCCGGGCGGCGCTCTGCCGACATGACGGGCTGGTACTTTCTGTCGACGCTCGTCTACGGCCTGCTCGGCATCGCCCTCTGCGTGCTCGGCTACTTCGCCTTCGACAAGATTGCGGGCCTCAACCTTCAGCACGAACTCGTCGAAGACCAGAACATCGCCCTCGGCATCATGCTGGCGGGCGTCTTCGTCGGCATCGCCATCGTCATCGGCTCCGTGATGCTGTCGTAAGCCGACGCGCTTCGTCGCCCATCGCTTCCGCATTCTGACCTCGCATGTCCGCCTTCCCTGGCCGTACTGATGCCCCGCTGCGCCACCGTCAGGCGACGGTGCTGCTGGTGAGCGTGTTCATCATCGCCATTTGCGGGATCGTCTACGAGCTGGTGATCGGCACGTTGTCGTCGTACTTGTTCGGCAACAGCGTGGCCCATTTTTCCGTGACGATCGGGCTGTTTATGAGCGCGATGGGGCTGGGCGCATACCTGTCCAAGCGGGCCGAGCGGCACCTGCTGCGCTGGTTTCTGGCGGTCGAGCTGGGCGTGGGCGTCGTCGGCGGCCTGTCGGCGGCGCTGCTCTATGCCGTCTTCGCCATGAGTTCGCTGTACCACGTGGCGATGGTGCTCCTGATCCTGGTGACGGGCAGCCTCATCGGCATGGAGATCCCGCTGGTGACGCGGCTGCTGGGCGGCTGGGACGCCCTCAAGGACACGCTCTCCAACGTGCTGGCCGTCGACTACGTGGGCGCGCTGCTGGCGTCGGTGCTGTTTCCCATCGTGCTGCTGCCCCACCTCGGCCTGCTCAACACGGCCTTCGCGATGGGCCTGCTCAACCTGGCCGTCGTGGGCGTGGTGCTGTGGACCTTCCGCGACCGGCTGCCGGACGTGCGCCGATGGAGCCTGGGCACGGCGGCGTTGGCCGTCCTGCTCGTGGCAGGCGCCGTCAGTTCGGACACCCTCTCGGCCGTCTTCGAGCAGCAGCTCTACGACGACGACGTGGTGTTTACCGAGCAGACCCCGTACCAGCGCATTACGGTGACGCGCTTCGGCGACGACCTGCGCCTCTTTCTGGACGGCAACCTGCAATTCAGCGCGGCGGATGAGTACCGCTACCACGAAGCCCTCGTCCATCCGGCGATGGCGCTGACGGCCTCCCGCGAGCAGGTGCTCGTCCTGGGCGGCGGCGACGGGCTGGCCGTGCGCGAGGTGCTCAAGTACGACGACGTGCGGCGCGTCGTCCTCGTCGACCTGGACCCGGCGATGACCGACCTGGGCCGCCGCTACGCCCCGCTCCGTACGCTCAACGACGACGCCCTGCACGACCCGCGCGTCGAGGTCGTCCACGCCGATGCGTTTTCCTATCTGGCCGAGACGAGCGACCGCTTCGGCGCCATCCTGATCGACCTGCCGGACCCGAACAACGAAGGCCTCGGCAAGCTGTACAGCACGGCCTTCTACGAACTCGTTCGGCAGCACCTGGCGCGCGGCGGGCTGATGGCGTCGCAGGCCACCTCGCCGTACTTCGCCCGCAAGACGTACTGGTCCATCGTCCACACCGTCGAGGCCACCGGGCTGACGGCGCATCCGTACCACCTCTACGTGCCCTCCTTCGGCGACTGGGGCTTCGTGCTGGCCGCCGCGCACGCCATCGACCCCGCCGCCTTCGCCCTCGACGTGCCGACACGCTACCTGACGGCTGACCTCTTCCAGGCGAGCCGCCTCTTCGACCGGGACACGGACGAAGTGCCCGCGGAGGTCAACACGCTGGACCACCAGATCATCCTCACCTACTATGACCAGGGCTGGCAGCGGTGGAACTGATGCCTGAGGGACGACGCCACATCCTGCTGGACCTCTGGGTCGAGAACCCGGCCGTGCTCAAGTGGTCGCCGCCGCTGCGGACGCTGCTGCTGGAGGCCGCCCGGGCCAGCGGCGCCACGATCCTGGCTGACCGCTTCCATCAGTTCGAGCCGTACGGCGTGACGGGCATCCTGCTCCTGGCCGAGTCGCACCTCAGCATCCACACCTGGCCGGAAGACCGCCTGGCCACGCTGGACGTGTTCACCTGCGGATCGATGGATACGGACCTCATCCTGGAGCACGTCCGCGCCGCCCTCACGCCCACCCGGGAGCAGATCCAGACAGTGCAGCGCGGCATCGCGTCGCAGTCGGCCTCGCAGTAGGTACCGGCTGGGCTCTCGACGTCCCCGTCGAACAAGGCAGCACCGTTTGTAGTGCGGAACTGGTCGCCGCAGGCAGCTGTTTTTACCGTCCATTATCTTTTCCGCTCGACTCGACTCCCGTGCCGGACGACGACGGAACGCACCCTGCCCGCCCTATGGAACGCTTCGTACATACGTCGCACGACTTCGAGGATGCGGCCCGCTGGGATCGGCAACAACATCTCAGCCTGTCTCCTTCTGGCGGGGTGACATTCCGGGCGTAGCCGACCCAGAAGAGCTGATGCATCCCGGCCTGATCCTTCAATTTGCCCCCCCAACCGTATCGATCTCCTTAATCAGATTGCGGGGACGACGTTCGACGAGGTGTGGCCGACGCGATTAGAGGTCGCGCTGGTTTCAGAGACCACAACGACGCCGGCGTACTACATCGGTCTGGAGCAATTGATCACGAATAAGCGGGCAGCAGGACGTCCCAAAGACCTCCAGAATCTGAGTTATTTACGACACCTTTAGTGGGTCAGGTACGGGTCAGGCAGGTACCGTCCCGCCGACACTTCTTCGCCACTCGCACATTCTGCTACCCTATCAGCATGTAACATCCTGATCGGCAAGGACGTAGTTCCAGATACGTTCATTTGCACTACTCATCCGACGCCCCACCCCATGCGTTGCGTTCGCTCAGGCCTTTTCGCCCTTCTCGCCGCCCTCCTGCTCCTTCCCCTGTCTACGCGCGCCGATCACCCGCCCTCCACGACCGACAAAGAGGTGATGCTGGACGAGACGTTCAGCGTGGACGAGGGCGCGACGTTGCGCCTCGGCCTGCACGACGCGCACGTCCGCATCGAGACAGGCCACAAGAGCCCGGCGCGGGTGCAGATCACCCTCGAAGCCGACGATATGGACGAGGCGCGCGACTACTACGAGCAGCGCAACTTCCGTGTGCGCAGCGACGGCGGCGGGCTGTCGATTACCTCCGAGTCCGTGAACTTCGGCGGCGGATGGTTCGACGGTGACCCCACCGGCGGTGCACAGATTCGGGTGCACGTTACATTGCCCACCCGCTTCGACCTCTCCGGCCGTACCGACGACGGCGACGTTCTGGTCGACGGCCCGCTGGAGGGCACGGTCGACCTCGCGACCGACGATGGGGCCCTGCAACTCGGGTCCGTTACCGGCGCCTCCATTACGCTGCGCACCGAGGACGGTGATGCACAGGCCACGGAGTTGACCGCCGACGAGATCCTCTGGGCCAGTGACGACGGCGACTTGGACATCGAGAGCTTGACGGCCAAGCAGCGCGTGCAGCTGCGCACCGAAGATGGCGACCTGACGCTGGGCGACGTGTCCGGCCCGGAGATCGACCTCGCCAGTGACGATGGGGATGTACGCATCCAACGGCTCGCAGGACAGCTCTCTGCCAGCCTCTCCGATGGGGACTTCGAAGCCGCCCGCATCGAGGGACGAAGCGCCGAGATTCAGAGCGACGACGGCTCCATCCGCATCGGCCAGCTCGCGGCGGCGACGTCGCGGCTCGGGTCGGAGGACGGCTCGATCCAGATCGGCGACCTCGACGGCGCACTCGATGCTGAGACGGAAGATGGGGATCTCGACGTGTCCTTCGCCGCGGCGCATCCGGTGACGCTCCGCACGAACGACGGCAGCATCCGACTGACCCTCCCCGCCTCCCTCGCTGTGACGCTCGACCTCGACGCCGAAGACATCGATCTCGATGGGACTCTCCCCTCCGACGCGCTGACCATCGACGACGAGCGCGTCACCGGTCCACTCAACGGCGGCGGGCCGACCCTGGACGTGCGCAGCGACGGCGAAATCGAGGTGCGCAGCCGATAGCACGGCGCTAACAGCTCCCCTATCTCGATCGGGTCACACCAGTTTGACTGCCATCGCCGTGCCGCCGCCGGAGGATGCTCCGATCACATCGGCAACATCCGCACACGGCTTCGCCCTTCCGTCACACTGATTATCGCTCCGTCTCGCAGCGCCTCCGCGTGCTCGTGCAGAACGGCCTCCAGATGGCGATTTACATTGGCCGGCCGCATGTCTCTGAGGCGAAAGACGATCACGCTCGGCAGAAACGCTCCGCTGGCGGCCATTAGGTCGCTGAAGTCCAGGTCGTGCGTCAACAAGATGCGTCCTTCGCGGCGAGTCTTCTCCAGAATTGCCGGATCCGGCAGACGGTGTAGATCTTGTTTTCGAAGGTGCAGGGCATCGTGACCGAGGCTGCGCAAGAACTCAACTGTAGTTTGCGCGATGCCCATGTCAGCCAGAAACCTCATGCAGTGGGCACATCCAGCGGCTGCACGTGCTCTTCCGCGAGGAACGCCGCATAGCGTAGCGCCTGGTGGACGTCCTCGGCGTCCAGATCAGGGTATTCCTCTAGGATCTCCGCCACACTCATCCCACTCGCGACGAGGTTGACGATGAGAGACACTGTCAGGCGCATCCCTCGGATGCAGGCGCGTCCGCCCATGACGGAGGGATCGAACGTGATGCGGTCTAAATCCTGCATGGGTCCTGCGGAGATCTGATATCCAGTGCGGGCC
>JAAAOL010000256.1 GCA_009908885.1 Bacteroidota bacterium
GCCGTGGTGGCTACCATGTTTCTGCTCGTGGCCCTGGAGGTGCTTCCGCTGGTGACCGCGGCCTTCGCTGCGGCCATCGTCATGGTGGTGAGCCGTTGCGTGACCGGCACGGAGGCGCGGCGTTCGGTCAACCTGCAGGTGCTCATCATCATCGCGGCGGCCCTCGGCATCGGGCAGGCGTTCGTCCGCACCGGCCTGGCCGATGCGCTGGCGCAGGGCATCCTGGCCGCCTCGGCCAGCCTGGGCGTCATCGCCGTCCTGGCGCTGCTCTACGTGGTGACCAACGTGCTGACCGAGATCGTCGCCAATGCGGCGGCGGCGGCCCTCATGCTGCCCATCGCCCTCTCCACGGCGGCGACGCTCGGCATCGACCCCAAAGCGCTGGCGGTGATCGTCACCATCGGCGCGGCGGCCAGCTTCGTCACCCCCATCGGGTATCAGACCAACCTGATGGTGATGGCGGCCGGTAGCTATCGCTTTCGCGACTACGTCAAGGTCGGCGCCCCCGCGAGCCTGCTCGTCATGATCGTCTCCGTGACGGTGACCTACCTGGTCTGGATCCAATAGCATCGACACCTACGCTTTTTTCTCTCGACCCGAACACACCCAACATCGACATGTCTACGATGCCTACCACCCTCATCGAGCCGCACGGCGGCGCCCTCTGCGACCTGATGGTTTCCGGCGAGGAGGCCGAGGGGCTCAAAGAGACCGCCCGCGACCTGCCGTCCGTCACCCTCACAGATCGCCAACTGTGCGACCTGGAACTGCTGCTGGGCGGGGGGTTCTCCCCCTTGCGCGGCTTCCTGAACAAGGACGACTACGAAAGCGTCCTGGACGAGATGCGCCTTACGAGCGGCGTCCTCTGGCCCATGCCCATCACGCTGGACGTCGCGAAGGAGCTGGCGGAGGCTCTCTCGGAAGGGCAGCAGGTGGCTCTTCGCGAAAAGACCGGGCTGCTCCTGGCCGTGCTCACCGTGAGCGACGTGTGGGAGGTCGACAAGGCGCGGGAGGCCGAGCAGGTCTTCGGCACCACCAGCACCGAGCACCCGGCGGTGGCCTACCTCATGGAGGAGGCCGGTGACTACTACGTCGGCGGCACCCTGAAGGGCGTGCAGCGCCCGCCGCACTACGACTTCGAGGCACTGCGCCGGACGCCCGCACAGGTCCGCGGCATGTTCGAGGCACAGGGCTGGGACCAGGTCGTGGCCTTCCAGACGCGCAACCCGATGCACCGGGCGCACAAAGAGCTGACCGACCGCGCCGCGCAGGATGTGGGCGGCCACCTGCTCATCCACCCCGTCGTCGGCATGACCAAGCCGGGCGACATCGACTACTTCACCCGCGTCCGCTGCTACCAGAAGCTGCTCAAGTACTATCCGGAGGGCGAGGCCACGATCAGCCTCCTGCCGCTGGCGATGCGCATGGGCGGCCCGCGCGAGGCTCTGTGGCACGCCATCATCCGCAAGAACTACGGGTGCACCCACTTCATCGTCGGGCGCGACCACGCCGGGCCCGGCTCCATGAGCGACGGCACGCCGTTCTACGGGCCGTACGAGGCGCAGGAGCTGGTGCTGAAGCATCAGGACGAGCTGGGCATTCAGCTCGTGCCGTTTCGGCTGATGGTCTACGTGCCCGAGCACGACGCCTACGAGCCCATCGACGAGGTGCAGGAAGAGGGACTCGAGTTCGAGATGATCTCCGGGACGCAGCTGCGCGCCATGCTGAACGCGGGCGAGCAGATTCCCGCCTGGTTCTCTTACCCGGACGTGGTGGCCGAACTGCGCCGGTCCTATCCCGCCCGCGCCGAACAGGGCCTGACGGTCTTCTTTACCGGCCTCTCGGGATCGGGCAAGTCATCGATCGCCAATGCGCTGTCGACCAAAATTCTGGAGCAGACGGGACGACAGGTGACGCTCCTCGACGGCGACATCGTGCGCACCCACCTCAGCAAGGGGCTCGGCTTCTCGAAGGAGGACCGCTCCACGAACGTGCAGCGCATCGGCTACGTGGCGAGCGAAATAACGCGCCACGGCGGCGTCGCCGTCTGCGCGCCCATCGCCCCCTACACGGCGGACCGCCAGGCCAATCGTGAGCTCATCAGCGAGCAGGGCGGCTACGTCGAAGTCTTCGTCGATGCTCCGCTGGAGGTCTGCGAGGCCCGCGACGTGAAGGGGCTCTACGCGAAGGCCCGGGCTGGCATCATCAAGGACTTCACCGGCATCGACGATCCCTACCAGGCGCCCGAGAACCCGGAGGTCGTCTGCAAGACCGCCGACGAGACCATCGAGGAAAGCACCGACAAGGTCTTGGCGGCGCTACGCGAGATGGGCTTTCTGCCGCAGGAGGCGTAGGAAGCCGTGCGCCGGGCGTGGGAGGGAGATTCGGGTCTTCCGTCCTGCGTCCGTGTGCGCCGCAATCGAATCGGTTCCGGCAGCGTGTAGGATATCACCCTGTTTATCAACGCGTTACCGGGACATGATTTGTGGCGCGCTCGGCTTGACGTAGAGCCCTTCTTCCTCTATTTTGACGCCGGTTTTCATAAGCACCTCCTTCAAGAGGTCGCTTCAATGAGGCTCCGGATCCGGGGCGGGCACCCTCGGGCACAGACCGTGCTACCGGGGTCTCCACACTGCGAAGTAGCCTGCCCAGGTAGAACCGTCGGCGCATGTTTCTCGCGAGGCATGTAACTGACGTGGCGGAGCCGCGCCGCGCTTGTACGTCGAACCCTCCCCGCAGTACATCGAGCCTATGAGTCAGCTGACCCATCGTCCTCCTCAGCACTGGCGTGTCTTCTACACGATGGCGCGCGCCGAAAAGAAGTGCGAGACGCTCCTGCAGGACCGCGAGATCGACGTGTTTCTGCCGAAGGTGACGACGTTGCGGAAATGGAAGGACCGCAAGAAAAAGGTCACCGAGCCGCTGTTTCGCAACTACATCTTCGCCCACGTCGACGAGGCTGAGCGGCTCCGCGTGTTGCGCACGCGCGGCATCGTCCGCTGCGTGGCGTTCAACGGGCAGCCGGCCATCGTCGATGACGAGACCATCGAGCAACTCCAGATCGCCCAACAAGCCCCCGAGCGCGTTTCGCTCGCGGATTTCTTTATGCCCAAAGTCGGAGAAGAAGTCGTCGTGACCCGCCCCCCGCTGCAGGGGTTGTGCGGATACGTCCTCGAACGTCGCGGTCAGATGGATATTCTGATCCAGGTCGAAGCCATCCGGCAGTCGGTCCGCGTGCAGGTGCCCGTCGACTGGGTCGAGCGCCGCCGCCGTCCCCACGCGGCGTAGCCGAGTCTCCCGGGCCATCGTCGCACTGAAGTAGCGTATCGCATGCCGACCGTACGAGATGATTTGATGGCCCGCTTCGCCGACCGCTCTGCGCGCGTCGGCATCGTCGGGCTGGGCTACGTAGGCTTGCCGCTCGCCACCGTCTTCGCCGAAGCGGGGTTTTCTGTCGTCGGCTTCGACGTGGACGGGCGCAAGGTGCGCATGCTCAACGAGGGCGCGTCCTACATCGAAGACGTGCCGACCGAGCAGGTGGCGCCGCTGGTGGCCGACGGCCGTCTCCGCGCGACGGCCGACTTCGCCGAACTGGAGGCGTGCGATGCCGTCTCCATCTGCGTGCCGACGCCGCTGCGCAAGACGCGCGACCCGGACATCTCCTACATCATGCAGGCGACCGAGGAGATCGCCCGGCACCTGCATCCGGGCATGCTCATCGTGCTGGAGAGCACGACGTATCCGGGTACGACGAGCGAGATCATCATCCCGCGCCTGAAGCGCAACGGCGACGACCTCACCATCGGTGAGGATTTCTTCGTATGCTTCTCACCCGAGCGCGTCGATCCCGGCCGCGAGGACTGGACGACGAAAAACACGCCTAAGGTGATGGGCGGCGCGACCACGGCCTGCCTGGAAGCGGGCGCGGCGCTCTACGGGCAGGTGATCGACACCGTCGTGCCGGTCTCGTCGACCGAGTCGGCCGAGATGGTCAAGCTCCTGGAGAACACGTTCCGGGCCGTCAACATCGGGCTCGTGAACGAAGTGCTGCTCATCTGCGACAAGCTGGGCCTCGACGCCTGGGAGATCATCGACGCGGCGGCGACCAAGCCGTTTGGCTTCATGAAGTTCACGCCGGGGCCGGGCCTCGGCGGGCACTGCATTCCCGTGGACCCGCTCTACCTGTCGTGGAAGATGAAGACGCTCAACTATACGGCGCGCTTCATCGAGCTGGCGAGCGAGGTCAACACGTCGATGCCGCGCTACTGGACGCAGCAGGTGCAGGACGCCCTGAACGAGCACGGCAAGGCGCTCAACGGCAGCACGGTGCTCCTTCTCGGCGTAGCGTACAAGAAAGACGTGAGCGATCTGCGCGAGTCGCCCGCGCTCGACATCATGCTGCTGCTGGAGGAGAAGGGCGCGCGCGTCGCTTATCACGACCCCTACGTGCCCGCCTTTCAGCACGACGGGCTGGAGAGCACCTGCGTCCCCGACCTGGACGCCGCGCTGGCGTCGGCAGACTGCGTCGTCATCACGACGGACCACTCCGACTACGACTGGCCGGCCATCCGCGAGGCCGCCGCGCTCGTCGTCGACACCCGCGCCGCCCTGCGCCGCCTGGAGCCCGTCCCGGCCGAATGAGCGCACGTCGCGCCTTGTCCGAGGAGCAGCTAGACCGGCTGGCCGCAGTCTTCGCGGCGCACCCGGAGGTGCGTGCGGCGTACCTCTTCGGCTCAGCGGCAGAAGGGCGGCTGCGACCAGGCAGTGACGTCGACATTGGCATCTTCACGGGCGATGTGCCCTACCCGAAGCTGGAGCTACTCACCGACCTGGCGCGGCAGGGCTTCGACCGCGTCGATCTGGTGCGGCTCGACGACGCGGTGCCCGTCGTGCAGTTCGAGGCCGTCCGGCAAAACCGGCTGATCTATGCCGTAAAGGACTTCGACCGGGGGACGACGTACTCGCGCGTCATCCGTCGCTACCTCGACATTTTGCCCTATCTCGAACGCCACCGCCGCGCTTACAAACGACGTCTGCTCGGTGATACGCCCTGAAGTCATTCGGCGCAGGCTCGCTAAGCTGGATAAATATCTGTCCTTTCTGGAGCGGGCACGACAGTACACATTCGAGGAGTTTTCCGGTGATCCCGAGCGTTACGGGAGTGCCGAGCGGTTTCTTCATCTGGCTATCGAGACGGTGCTCGACATCGGCAGTCACTGCGTCGCCGAAATGAATCTGGGCCATGTCGAGCTATATCGTGACATTCCGGCCATACTCGCGCGGGAAGGGTGGATCGATGAAGAACTCAAAGACACCTGGATGCGCATGGTCGGCTTCCGAAATATCCTGGTCCACGACTACCTTGAGGTCGACCGGCAGATCGTGTACGACGTCATCCAACACGAGCTTGACGATCTCCGAGCGCTCCAGCGCGTCTTCACGCGTGTGCTTTAAGGATGGTGAAAGCCCTGCGATCCGCGCTTCCGGTTTGAACGCAGCGCACCTCTCGACTCTACTCTGAGCCTATCCTCCCTGCATGAGCCATATTCTCGTCACCGGCGCGGCCGGATTCATCGGCGCCCGCGTCACGGAGCTGTTGCTGGAGGACGGACATACCGTCACGGGCGTCGACAACCTGAACGATGCCTACGACGTGCGCCTCAAGGAGTGGCGCCTCGATCAGTTTCGCGACCATCCCCGCTTCACGTACCATCCCCTCGACATCAGTGAGCGAGAAGCACTGGATGGCGTGTTCGAAGATGGCTCCTTCGATGCCGTCATCAACCTGGCGGCGCGGGCGGGGGTGCGGCAGTCCGTCGCCGATCCGTGGGTCTATCAGGAGACCAACGTCACCGGTACGCTTAATCTCCTGGAGCTGTGCCGCGAGCATGACGTCGGCAAGTTCGTCCTCGCCTCCACGTCCAGCCTCTACGGCGATCAGAACGAGCAGCCCTACCACGAGGAGCAACGCACCGACGCGCCGCTCTCGCCCTACGCGGCCTCCAAGAAGGGGGCTGAGGCGCTGTGCTACACGTACCACTACCTGTACGACGTCGACGTCACCATCTTTCGGTACTTCACCGTGTATGGACCGGCGGGGCGGCCCGACATGAGCCTGTTCCGCTTCGTGCAGTGGATCAGCGAAGGCCGCCCAGTGACCATCTTCGGCGACGGCAAGCAGTCGCGCGACTTCACGTACGTGGACGACATCGCGCGCGGCACGATCGCGGGGACAAAGCCCCTCGGCTACGAGATCATCAACCTCGGCTCGGACACGCCCATCGTCCTCATGGACACGGTGCGGACCGTGGAGGCGGCGACCGGAAACGAAGCACATCTCGACTTCCAGCCGCGCCACAAATCTGACGTGATGGCCACCTGGGCCGACATCGGCAAGGCCGAGCGGCTCCTGGGCTGGCGGCCGCAGGTCGACTTCGAGACGGGCGTCGCGCGCCTCGTCGACTGGTATAAGGCGAATCGCGACTGGGCCAAGGACATTCGAACCGGACGATAAGGAGTACTGTGGCAACAGTTTCCCCACCGCAGACGATCATTGAGCCCAAGAAGGGCTGGCAGCTTGTCGACTGGAAAGAACTGGTCGCCTACAAGGACCTGTTCTACTTCCTCGTCATGCGGGACGTCAAGGTCCGGTACAAGCAGACCGTGCTCGGCTTCGGGTGGGCCATCATCCAGCCGCTTTTTCAGATGGTGGTCTTCACCATCATCTTCGGCAACCTCGCCAAGGTGAGCAGCGATGGCGTGCCGTATGCCATCTTCAGCTACGTGGCGCTCGTACCCTGGACGTATTTTTCGGGGTCGATGTCGTCGTCCACAGGTAGCCTCATCGGCAGTGCGGGGATGCTCACCAAGGTGTATTTCCCGCGCCTCGTCATCCCGCTGACGCCGCTATTGGCCAAGCTGGTCGACTTCGCCATCGCCTTCTTCATTATCGGCGGGCTGATGCTCTGGTATCAGGTCGCGCCGACGATGGACGTCGTCTTTCTGCCGTT
>JAAAOL010000096.1 GCA_009908885.1 Bacteroidota bacterium
CATTTCTGCCTGGAAGTGCACGAGGCCGTCTCCCACGCCGAGCGCATCGTGGAACGGGCCGCCCCGCCTGCTGCCGAAGCCGAAGCACTCACCCCGGCCTAACCTCTCCCCCGTCTGTCCGATGCCCTATCGCCTCGCGTTCCTCCTCGCGGCTATGCTATTGCTGGCCGCCTGCGCCGAAGACCCCTCGCCGCGCCCTGCCGCGCCGGACGACGATGCGGTGCCTGACTCGGTCCAGGCTCGCGTGGAGCAAACCATCGCCGCCATCGACGCGATGCGCTCCCAGTTGGCTGCGACGATCGAGGATGAACAGGTGGACGCCGAGACGTTCGCGCGGGTGTGCAAGCCCGTCGGGATGCGCGCCCAGGAGGTAAATCAGCAGACGGACTGGACGGTGCAGCAGCTCGCCGTGCGCTACCGCAACCCGGCCAACGCGCCAGATAGCCTGGCCGCAATCGCCCACGAGCGCTTCGAGACCGACCCGGCGCTGACGGACTACTGGATCGAGGCGACGCGGGACGGCCAGGCGGGGATGCGTTACTTCCGCCGGATTACGGTGGAGGCGTCCTGCCTGGCCTGCCACGGGGCCGAGGACGACCGCCCGGCGTTCGTGCAGGCGAACTATCCGGAGGACCGGGCCTACGGGTTCGACGCGGGCGACCTGCGCGGGGTCTACGCCGCCTTCGTGCCAGCAGCCAGCCACTGACGCGCACCCTGTCCCTTCCATGTCTATCGGTGCGTTCCGTAGTTTAGGCAGCGGCGCTCGCCGGGGAACTGCCTCCGGGCTGCCCGCATTCGGCTTGCTCCGACGAGCGATGCCCTGCTGCCGCTGCTCACCCACCACCACGGACGTCATGCTCTTCCGTCAGATCACCGATCCCACACTCGCCCAGAACGCCTATCTCATCGGCTGCCAGCAGACCGGTGAGGCGCTCCTCGTCGATCCCGAGCGCGACATCGATCGCTACGTCGACCTGGCCGCCGAGGACAACCTGGAGATCGTGGCCGTCGCGGAGACGCACATCCACGCCGACTTTCTCTCCGGCGCCCGCGAGTTCGCCGACCGCTACGGCGTGACGGTCTACCTCTCCGACGAGGGCGACGCCGACTGGAAGTACGCCTGGGCCGAGGACCCCGCCTACGACGTGCGCCTCCTGACCGACGGCGACACGTTCCGCGTCGGCCACATCGAGCTTGAGGCGGTGCACACGCCGGGCCACACGCCGGAGCACCTGAGCTACCGGGTGACGGATCGCGGCGGCGGGGCAGACGCGCCGATGGGCGTCATCTCGGGCGACTTCGTGTTCGTGGGCGACCTGGGCCGGCCGGACCTGCTGGAATCGGCGGCCGGGCAGGCCGGAGCGCAGGAGCCCGCCGCGCGGACGCTCTACGCCTCGGTGCAGCAGTTTCTGAGCTGGCCGGACTACCTGCAGGTGTGGCCGGGGCATGGCGCGGGCAGCGCGTGCGGCAAGGCCCTCGGCGCCGTGCCGGACTCGACCGTCGGCTACGAGAAGCGCTTCAACGCCGCCATCGACGCGGCCCGGCGGGGCGAGCAGGCCTTCGTGGACGCCATCCTGGACGGCCAGCCCGAGCCGCCGCTCTACTTCGGGCGGATGAAACAGCTCAACAAGCAGGGGCCGCCGCTGCTGGGGTCGCTGCCGCAGCCCGCCCGCCTCAGCGTGGAGGAGCTGGGCGCGCTGGCCGGACGCACCGACGTGGCCGTACTCGACACGCGCCTGGACCGCTCGGCCTTCATGGCAAGCCACCTGCCAGGCGCCCTCTACGCGCCGCTGAACAAGAGCTTTCCGACCGTCGCGGGCTCGTACGTCGAGCCCGATATACCGATCTACCTGATCGTCGAGGCGGGCGACTGCGACGCGGCGGTGCGCACCTTGATCCGCATCGGCCTGGACGACGTGCGCGGCTATGCGACCCCGGCGACATTCCAGAGCTACGCCGCGCAGGGCGGAGACCTCGCCACCATCGAAGAGATCGACTTCGCCGAAATCGGCCTGCGCCACCGGAATGACACGGCCGTGGTCGACGTGCGACGGCAGAGCGAGTTCGCCGGGGGGCACCTGCCCGATGCCATCCACATCGCCCACACGCGCCTGCTGGATCGACGGGACGAGCTTCCTGGCGGCAAAACGCTGCTGGTGCACTGCCAGAGTGGCGCGCGCTCGGCGGTGGCGTCCGCGCTGCTCGCCCGGCACGGCCACGACGTCATCTACGTCAACGGCCTGTTCAACCACGTCCCTGACGAACGGACGACCGTAGCTGCTTCCGACGTATAACTACCATCCGGCGGTGCTTTCGCGAGCATCGCCGGTTTCGTTTGTGCCCATGCCCGACACCTCCGAGCATACGCTGTCGACCCTGCTGCATCAGGCAGGCGACGTGTTTACGATCAACCGGTGGCTGCCCGAGGACGGCCTCCGCGGCCTGCGCAGCGACATGCAGGCCGGCCTCACCGTCGGCGTGATGCTGGTCCCGCAGGGCATGGCCTACGCGGTGCTGGCCGGGCTGCCGCCCATCTACGGGCTGTATGCCTCGCTGCTGCCGCTGCTCATCTATCCGTTCTTCGGCACGTCGCGCCACCTCGCCGTGGGTGTCATCGCGATCGACATGCTGATCGTGGCGGCGGGGCTGGGCGCGCTGGCCGAGGCGGGCACGGCGGAATACATCGAGTTGGCGATCCTGCTGGCGGCGATGGTAGGCCTCATCCAGATCCTGATGGGCATTGGGCAGCTCGGCTTCATCGTCAACCTGCTGTCGCGCCCCGTCATCGCCGGGTTTACGTCTGCCGCATCCATCATCATCATCTTCAGCCAGCTCGGCAACTTCCTGGGCGTCGCGTTGCCGCAGTCGCAGCACGTCTACACCCTGATCTGGGAGGCCGTGCAGCACATCGACAGCGTGCACGGGCTGACGGTGATCGTGGGCACGCTCGCCCTGGCGCTGCTCTTCGTCTTCAAACGCTGGAAGCCCCTCTTCCCGGCGCCCCTGTTCGTCGTAGCCCTCAGCATCCTGGCTGCGTGGGGCCTGGGCCTCGACGCCGAGGGGATGGCCGTGGTGGGCAGCATCCCGACCGGCCTGCCGCGCCCGGACCTGCCCGCCATCAGCCTGGGCAACGCTCGCGAGTTGATGCCGACGGCGCTGACCCTCGCGCTGGTGCAGTTTATGAGCGTCATCTCGCTGGGCAAGGTGTTCGCCGCGCAGCACCGCTACTCGATCGACCCGAACCGCGAACTCGTGGCCATCGGCGCCTCGAACGTGGTGGGCAGCCTGTTCCGCAGCCTGCCCGTCTCCGGCAGCTTCTCCCGCACCGCCGTGAACGCACAGTCCGGAGCCCGCTCGCCGCTGGCCAACATCTTCGCTGCCCTGCTCATCGGGCTGACGCTGCTGTTCCTGACGCCGCTCTTCGCCTACCTGCCGATTCCCGTCCTGGCCGCCATCATCATCGCCGCCTCGATAAGCCTGCTGGACGTCAAGGAAATGCGCTACCTGCTGCGCACGAAGCGCGTCGATGGGGGCATCGCGCTGCTGACGTTCACCGTGACGCTGGTGGTGGGGATTCAGGAAGGCGTGCTGACGGGCATCGCCGCCTCGGTGGTAGCCGTCATGTACCGCATCAGCCGCCCCAACGTGGCTGTGCTGGGCCACCTGCCCGGCACGCGCTCCTTCCGCGACGTGCGCCGCCACGAGTCCGCCGGACGCATCGAGGGCATTCTGATGCTGCGGGTGGACGCTTCCTTCTCGTTCGCCAATTCGGAGTTTCTGAAAGATCTGATTCTGCAGAAAAGTCAAGCCGCTGACCACTCCATCCGCGCCGTCATCATCGACGCCAGCAGCATCAACGACCTGGACACGACGGCCGCGGGCGTCCTCACCGCCGTCTCGGAAAACCTGAAAAAACGAGGCGTCGAGCTGTACTTCGGCGGGATGAAAGAGCCGGTAATGAAGACAATGCGGCGCACCGACCTGTACGACGTGCTGGGCGAGGACCATTTCTACCTCAGCCCGCACCGGGCCGTCAAGCACCTCCTGGAGGACTGGGGCTCGTCGGAGGAGTACCTGGAAGATGTGCCGGGCGAGCCGGACCTGTCAAAGTCGGAGGACGGCGCGGAGGAACGTGCAGAAACGACGTCCTGATACCGTTTTCGCTTGGCGATGGCCGGATCGCTGAGAATGTGATGCGTGATGCGTAATACCCAATCCGGCTGAACTATTGTGGCATGACGTAGCCCCGCGAGGCCGGATTTGGGGTTGGACGTGCGTAGGCGTGGACGTATGGACGTGACGCTCCTCCACCCCTTCAACCATTCAACCCTCCATACACCAACTCGTTAACCGGAGTTGGTGTAATGCCTGAGAGCTTGTCCCGGACTTGGATCCGGGAGCGCTCTGCCGAAGCGTCTGCCCTCGCCCTCCACACACCACGCACCACGAACCACGCATCGCGACGGTCGCCAACATGAGGCCCTGGACCTCACATCGTCCACCCGAATCAGTATCACCCCTCATCGTCGCCCGCAGGCATCGCCGTGCGCATCCGATGGAGCACGTGCTCCGTGGCGTCCAGTTGCTCCGTCCACGCGTCGGCCACCAGCGCCGTAGCCGGGACGTCGGTGTCCTGGAGCTGCTGATAGACGGCGCGCCACGCCTCGACCTGCGTGCTGAGACGGTCGAGCAGCGCCTCCATGCGGTCGAACTCGGCGGCGCTGCGCAGCAGGTTGACCAGCATCTGCATCCGCCCGCCGAAGCCGCGCGGCAGGTCGTCCGCACGCCCTAGCCGGGTAATATCGTCGCGACTCAGGTAGAGGCCGCAACGGGCCGGGACGGTCAGAAACCGGGCGATGTCCTTGAGGCTCGTGCGCGCGTCGTCGAGGTCGAGGTCCGGCGGTGGCAGCGGCGGTCGATTCGCAGCGACGGGCTCGCCGAGGGCAGCGCGGTGATCCAGCACCAGGTCGAGCGTCAGCGTGGCGAGGCGCGTGTAGAACGGGTGCCCCTGCTCCTGTAGGGCGTATGCGAGGCCCGGCAGCCACCACAGCAGATGCCCGTCCAGCAGGTGGCGCTGCAGACGGCGAAGGTCGTCCACGTCATCGCTGTTCTCATCGCGCTGTGCGTCAGCCTCGGCGCCGGAGAGCAGCGCCAGAAAGCGCAACTCGACGCCGAGGTGGTCGGGCTCCTCATCCGAAGCGCTCGCGCTGAACCCGATCTGTTCGTACCACCGCCGCACGCGCCCGGCCACCGGCCCGGCGAGGCGCGCCTCCTCATCCAGAAACAGGCTGGCGTACGGCGGCACGTTGAGGCCGAAGAGGCGGTAATGCGCGGCGGCGGCGTCATCGGCGTCCGCCTGCGCGGGCAGCGCCTCGGCCAGGTCGGCGATGGCGCCCACGGCGGGCTTTACGTCGGGCGTGATCCCGTAGAGGAAGAGCTGCCCGAACAGGTCGTACGCCCGGCTGCGGGCGAGGGCATGCTGTGATGGGGTCATACCGATCCTGGTGGCGAGTCAGTGCGTCTGCGGCTGGCCCGCACGGCGGTAGTCCTCCACGAGCGGCGGCGCGTCGTACGGCACCGGCGGCGCAAAGGGCGGTTCGGGCAGCGCGTAGGCCGCCTTGACCGGCTTGAGCGGGCGCTTGAGCCAGTACGGGCGACGCAGGCCATCCGGGCTGTGCTCGGCGGCGGGACGCGCCAGGGCCGTCCACCGGCGGTACACCTCCATCGACTTGTTGATGTCCACGTGCACGTCGCCGTGGCGGTCGTCCGGGCCGGCCTTCTGGACGCTGATCGCCTTCTGATGCCAGCAGTGCGCGCCGCTGATCGGGTCCGGGTGGACGCCGTGCGTCAGGTTTTGGTGCACGCCCACGTCCTTCCACCAGATGCGGCTCGTGTCGGGGTCCCAACTCTCCCACGCCGTCGCCCCTTCCAGCACGTGCAGGCTGTGCTCGCCGTGCTCGTTCTCGCGCAGATCCACCAGGTTGGAGGCCTGCCGGTTGACGCCTTCGTCCTCCTTGAGGCGCCAGCGGCCCAGGTGGTGGCTCATCGCCACGATGCCGGGCTTGATGCCTTCGGTCACCCAGACGGTGTCCACGAAGTAGCCGATCTCGGTCTCGACGCGCACGAGGCTGCCGCTCGTGACGCCGAGGCGGCGCGCATCGCTCGGGTGGATCCAGATGGGGTTTTTGTGGCTGATCTCGTAGAGCCACTTGGCGTTGGCGCTGCGCGTGTGGATGAGCGTCGGCAGGCGGAAGTTGGGCAGCAGCAGCATCTCGCCCTGCGCGTGGTCGATGTGGTCCGGGTGGACGTGGCTGGTGAGCGTCCACGGGATCGTGAAGGCCCGCTCCGGCCAGCCCCACTGGTGCACCGTCGGCGAGAAGAACTCCAGCTTGCGGCTGGGCGTGTTGAAGCCGGCCCGCCGCACCCCGTCGATCTCGACGCCAGGCGCATCGGGATCCGCTTCGTGTTCGTACGGCGTGTAGTTGGCGCGGGTGACCTCGAACGCGCCGTAGGTGCGCATGTACTGGAGCGGCGTCATTCCTTCGGCAGCGGCGGCTTCGGGCAGGCCCGGCACGCTGTTCTCGAAGATCCACCGGTAGTACTCTTCCACGGTGACGATCTCGCCCGGGCGGTAGGGGCTTTCGAAGTGCTCTCGGATGCCAAGGGTGCCGTCCGGGTCCATCCGCACGGACAGGTCGATCCAGAACTCGTTCTCTTCCCAGACCTGTCCGGGGTTGGCCTCGTAGGTGCGCTCCACCGTAGCGCCGAGACGTTCCATCGCCACGCGGCGCACGGGCTGGCGGAAGGAGATCCACTGCCCGGCGTGCGTCTCCTGGCTCATCAGATCGTGCCGCTCGCCCGCATGGCCCATCGGCAGCACGTAGTCGGCGAACCAGGCGCTCTCGTTCCAGGTGGGCGTGAGGGCCACGTGGCACTCGATCTTCTCCTCGTCCTTCAGCGCCTTCATCCACATGAACCCGTCGGGGTTGATCCACATCGGATTGTAGAC
>JAAAOL010000295.1 GCA_009908885.1 Bacteroidota bacterium
TCGGGGTCGAAGTCGGCGATGTTCTGAAAGTAGCCGGTGACGTAGCTATTGCCGGTTCCGTCCACCACGATGTCCTCTCCGAGGTCGGTCGAGCTGCCGCCGAGGTCGAAGGCAAAGCGGAACGTGCCGTCGGGGCCGTAGCTGGCCACGAAGGCGTCGTTGAGCCCGTTGCTCGTGCGCGACTCGGTACCGTTGATGGGGTCGAAGAAGGCCGCGTCCTGGAACTGGCCGGTGACGTAGCTATTGCCGGCCCCGTCCACGGCGATACCGTTCCCGAAATCGGGGTTGTTGCTCTGACCGATGGTGATGGCGAACTGTGCGTGCGCCGGGACGACGAGCATCGCGACGAGCAGCACGGCGAGGGTGCAGCAAAGCGTGGTACGGCGTATGAGCCGTTTCGTATCGGTGATCATCAGCATACCCAGTGCATCCGTGGAGGGACGAGACAAAGCGCCCGCAGAGCGGGGCCTCACCAGGTAGTGACGATAACCGCGACGAAACCGGACACGCCGTAGAAAAAGACGGCGAGAAAGAGAAGCCGTGGGGGAGAAAGGCCTTACGCAGAGGCCTGGGCCAGCAGATCGCGCACCTGCTGCGTGCGGGGGTGGTCGGCGCCGTGCTGCTCCGTGTAGATGCGCACCGCTTCGCGCAGGTAGGGGGCGGCATCGCCTGGGCGGTCGAGGTCGAGGAGCACCCAGCCGAGGCCCACCAGCGACTCGGCCAGGTCGAGCGGCGTCGTCAGGGCGCGCCGCAGCGTCACGGCCTCGCGGTAGCGGGCGGCAGCCGCCTCCAACGCGCCCTCGGCCCGGCTCAGCTTCGCCTGGTTGTGGACGACGACGGCTGTGAAGGGATGGTCCGGCTCGAGATGCGCCTCCGCAATCCGGCGGGCGCGGTCGAATTGCTGTCGGGCCGCATCGAAGGCCTGCCGGTCCTGATGCAGCGCAGCCAGGCTGTTGAGCGTGAAGGCCACGTACGGATGCTCCGGTCCCCACCGCTCGGTGACGATCTCCAGGGCCTCCTCGTACAGCGGCCGCGCCTCGTTCAGCCGCTGCTGGTTGTGCAGCATGTTGGCGAGGTTGTTCAGGTTGGCCGCCAGGTCCACGTCGGGCGCGTCCGTCGGGGCGTCGCGTCGGATCTCGACGACCCGACGCAGGACGGCGATGGATGAGTCTTCTCCCGCGGTGTATTCCAGGATCAGCGCCAGGGTGTTCAGCGCCTTGGCCACGTCGGTGTGGGTGGGGCCCAGGACTGCCTCCTTGATGGTCACGGCCTCCCGGGCGAGCGGCTCGGCGGCGTCGAAGGCGTTGCGGCGATAATGCAGGTTGGACAGCTCTAGCAGAGCGGACGCGTACGCTTCGGAGCGGTCGCCGAGGGCGCGGTAGAGATCGATGGCTTCTTCGAGGGCCGCCTGTGCCTCGTCGTACAGCCCCAGGCTGCGGTAGACCCCGCCGATGACCATCAGCATCTGCGCCCGCACGGCGGGCTGTTCGTGCAGGTCCTGCTGGATCTTGTCCCGGCCCTGATCCAGAATTTCGCGCGCCGTCAGGGTCTGCGCCTGGGTCGGGTCGGAGCCCTTGAAGAGATCGGCCAGGAAGGCGGTCACCTGCTCCGCCTTGGCAGCTTCGGCCTGCGCCCGGTCCCGCTCCAGGATGAGCGACTGCGCCTGCGCCTGGATGCGGGCCGACTGCATGGCCGTCACGGTGCTGAAGACGAGCAGCAGCAGGACGGCCACCGACGCGGCGGCCACGGTCCACCGGTGGCGGCGGACGAACTTGCGGGTGCGGTAGCCGAGCGTGTCGGGCCGGGCGCGCACGGGCAGGCCGCTGAGGTGGCGTTCGAGGTCGTCGGCGAGGTCTGCGGCGGACTGATACCGTCGTCCGGGCTCTTTGCGCAGCGCCTTCATGACGATGGTGTCGAGGTCGCCTCGGAGATGACGGCGGAGCCGCTCCGGGCTGGACTTGCGGGCGTCGCCGATGGCGGTGGGTGCGGGAGCGGGCTGCGTCACGGCGGCGGAGGGGCGCGTCGGCGTTTCCTCGACGATGATGCGGGCGATCTCCGACTCCGTCTTGCCGTCGAGCGTGTAGGGGCGCTGGCCGGCGAGGAGTTCGTACAGCAGCACGCCGAGGCTGTACACGTCGCTCGTGGTGGCGATGGAGGCCCCGTCGATCTGCTCGGGGCTGGCGTAGGCGGGTGTCAGCAGCCGCTGGCCCGTGCGCGTCTGGAGCAGCGGCGCGTTCGTCGCGAGCGGGTCGAGCATCTTGGCGATGCCGAAGTCGAGCAGCTTCACCTGCCCGCCCGCAGCACTGCCGGACCGGGGCGCGGTCACGAGGATGTTGCTCGGCTTCAGGTCGCGGTGGATCACGAGGTGCTGGTGCGCGAACTGCACGGCCTCGCACACCTGCACGAACAGGCGCAGACGCTGGTCGATGGTCAGCCGGTGCCGGTCGCAGTAGTCGGTGATCGGCGCGCCGTCGACGTACTCCATGACCAGGTAGGGACGTCCGTCGTCGGCCTGTCCCGCGTCGAGCAGGCGGGCGACGTGCGAGTGCGTGAGCTGCGCCAGGATCTGCTGCTCGGCGGTGAAGCGGTGGATCAGGTCGTCGTGCGGCAGGCCCGTGCGCAGGAGCTTGAGGGCCACCGTCTGCCGCGTCGAGCCCAGGTCGCGCACGGCCAGAAAGACCTCGCCCATCCCGCCCTGCCCGAGCGGGCGCACCAGCCGGTACGGCCCGACGTACGTGTCTTCGTCCCAGCCCGCCTCGTCGAGATGTCCCACTCCGGGCCCGATGATGGGCAGCGCCGGCTGTTCGAGGAAGTCCGGGTCGGCCTCGTAGGCGGCGACCATGCTCTCGACCTCGCGACGCAGCTCCGGGTCGCCCGCGCAGGCCCGATCCAGCAGGGCGGCCCGCTGCTCCGGCGTGCAGTGCAACGCCTGCTCGTACAGGTTGCCGATGGTTTCCCAGCGTTCAGGCGTCATGGCGGGCGCGTCGGTTGCGGACGGGGGAGCGGAAGGGGGCTATGCTACATTGACGAAAAATGCCGTCGAACCGGCCAGGGCGCGTCGGATCAGTCCTCCAGGGCGGCGTCGCCGAGTTCGCGCTTCACCCACGTCTTGGCCCGGCGCCAGTGGCGGCGCACCGTCCGCTCGGAGAGGCCCAGCACCTCGGCGACCTCTTTCTGGGTCAGGCCCGAATAGAAGCGATACTCGATGATCGTGGCGCCCTGCGGGTCGAAGGCTGCGAGCCGCTGCAAGGCCTCATCTAGCGCCAGCAGTTCCTCCGCCCGCTCGTCGGTGATCGCGTCGTGCACCTCGTCGAGCGGCAGGTCGGGGACCCCGCCGCCCCGTTTGAGGGCGCGGCGCTTCTCGGCGTAGTGGAGGAGGATGTAGCGCATCGTCTTCGCCGCCGCCGCCATGAAGTGCGCGCGGCTCTGCCAGGCGGCCTGCGTCTGATCGACCAGGCTCAGGTAGGCCTCGTGCACGAGCGCGGTCGTGTTGAGGGTGTGGTTGGCGCGCTCGTAGCGGAGCTTGCGATGCGCCAGCCGCCGCAGCTCGTCGTAGAGGAGCGGGGCCAGTTGGTCCATCGCGCTGTCGTCACCGGCCTGGAGGCTGGCGAGCAGGGCCGTAACGTCCTGGTCTGAGGGCATGGTGCGGTGGGGCGAAACGCTCATTCCGCGCGGGATGGCCGGGCCCGAGCGGACCAACGATTGAACCGATGATAGGGCGCTGGACGGCGAAAAGCAACGCGCTGGACGCGGTTCGCTGCTCGTCTCGGCTGCAGGCTGTATTTTCGCAGACGACGCCTTGCAGGACATTCCCGGAGAACCCCATGCCGAACGGTTGGCTGCTTGCGAAGATCATCATGGGGGCCTCGGCCCTGGTGTTCGTGCTTTACGTCGTCTTCGGGGTGGTCCTGCCCTGGTGGCGCGCGCAACGAAGGCCGGGGCGAGACCAGGAGCTGGAGGCGCGGCTGGAGCGGCTGCGCGCCCGCCATCGGCAGCAGGAGGGAGCGGAGCCGGAAGGGACCGAGCGGGACAGTGCCGTCGATGCGTCGCCGCGTTGCGATTGACGCCGCGCGGTGGTAGGATAAGCCTCGCTCACGTCCTTCGCGCCCTGCCTCAAGCTGTCATGACGCATCCACTCGAAGCGGCTTACAACACCGTTCCGTATCCCAGCCACGCGTTCCCGTACACCCACCCGGATCGGCTCTGCACGCTGGCCACCATCTTCGGGATGGAGCCCGCGCCCGTCGAGCAGTGCCGTATGCTGGAGCTGGGCTGCGGCGAAGGCGGCAACATGCTCGCGATGGCGTATGCCCTGCCCGAGAGCACCTTCGTCGGCGTCGATATCGCCTCGAAGGCCATCGAAGCCGGTACGGCTCGGATCGAGCGCCTCGGGCTCTCGAACTACACCCTCCACGCGCTCGACCTGGCCGAGCTGGACGAGGACTTCGGCACGTTCGATTACATCGTGGCCCACGGCGTCTATTCGTGGGTCCCGGCGGAGGTGCGAGACCGCCTGATGGCTGCCTGCAAGGCGCTATTGGCGCCGCAGGGCGTCGCCTTCATCAGCTATAACGTCTATCCCGGATACTACGAGCGGCAGATGGCGCGCGAGATCATGCGCTATCATACTCGCTCCATGGACGGCGACTTCGAGCGGGCGCGACAGGGGCGCGCCATCCTCCACCTGGCCATGGAAGCGTACCCCGGCAAGCAGGAGGACCCCTACCAACAAGCGCTTCAGAAGGAATTCGAGCGCCTGGACGCTACGAGCGATGCCGTGCTGGTCCACAGCGCGCTGGCCGACGTGAACGAAGCCTTCTACGTGCATGAGTTCGCCGGTCATGCCGCTGACCACGGTCTACAGTTTCTGGCCGAGGCGGAGTACGTGCTGATGCAGGATGGACTGTTCAACGACGAGGCGCAGTCGGTCCTCCAGCAACTCGAAGGTCGCCCCGTCGAACGCGAGCAGTACATCGATTTCCTGCTCGGTCGCAAATTTCGCCAGACGCTCCTGTGCCGCGAGGACGTATCGCTGCATCGCCCGCCGCAACCCACGTCGGTCGCGGCCTGCTATGCGGGAGGCAACATCCGCCCGGTTCCCGTCGAGGGAGACGCCGAGCCCGGCACGGAGCGGTTCAAGGGGAGTGACGGCGAAAGTACGATCCAGACGTCCCATCCGATCTCGAAGGCGGCCTTTCACGCGATCGGAGATGCCTGGCCCCGGTACGTGGCCTTCGAGGAGCTGCTCGACCTGGTCCGCGAGGTGTGGGACCGCGAGAGCGACATGCTGCCGCCCGAGCAAGCGGACGAGATCCTGGGGGCGATGCTGCTCGATCTCTACGGCGACCGCTTCCTCCGCCTCCATACGTATCAGCCCTCCTTCACGACGGACATCACCCCGCGTCCCGAAGCCAGCGCCGTGGCGCGCCTGCAGGCCGAGGACCATGCCATCGTCACGAACATGGTGCATTACAGCGTGAAGCTCCGGGATCGCGCAGAACGACGGCTGATGCGCCTGCTGGACGGGACCCGCGAGGCGCCGGATCTGGTCGAGGCGGTCAACGCCGGGCGAGCGGAAGACGAGGAGCCCGTCGATGCCGACTGGCTGTGGGACGCGCTGGAGCGCTTCGCCGAACGCGCGCTGCTCGTGGCCTGAGGTCACTGGTTGGCGGCGGCACACGGTGGATATGCAGTCCCGATGCGGCACAGTCATCGGGACCGGCACGTCCCGTCTGCACGTACAAAAGGCACGTACGCTTGCTCGTCCCCTGCTCCCTCGTTCGCTGGCGGAGCCTACCGTTGATCCGCAGCAGATAGCTATCTCTGGTCGTGATGAAAGAGGGGCCGGGACGATCCACTGATCCTGAGCGATATGCTACGCGTTGCGGTCTGTCTCGGCGTGCTGCTGCTACTCGGGCCTGCGACCCGGGCCCAAGATTCCACGATGATCGGACATGATGGGCGGGCTGCCGTCCTGCATCCGCGCGCTGCCCCGACCGTCTCGGAACCGGATTCCACCTGGGTGCCGGACGTGCCCGGCGGATACGTCCTCGACGCGCTGCGGCCGACTCCCCCTCGCATCGTCCCTATCACGCATCACGGCACGTCCATCACCGTCAGCTACCGGGCGGAGCAACTCCTTTCCGATGAGGCCACGTGGCGGGCGATGCACTGGAAAGACTGGGACGCCGTCCCGCAGGAGATCTTCACTCCCGCCGTGCGCAATCAGCAAAACGCGTACCGGCACGTGCTCCGTCCGGCCCTGTGGGAGACGATGGAGGCGCAGGACTGGGATCTCGTGCCGGGACTCGTCCGGGCCGCTGCTTTCCTCCGCATGGCCGAGGTGGCGGCCGCGCGCGAACGCCTCCCCATTCAGCACGCGGGCGACTGGATGAAGGCCCTCGCCGTGCTCGAAAGCTTTCTGGATCATCGCGCCGTGCACCGCAAGGATGGCAACGTAGACCTCGGGCTGTACCAGCACTCCGCCTGGGCGCGGGCCTGGCTGTCGCATCACCCGGACTTCTACGGACTGCCCGACAGCGCGTACTTCAATCCGTGGATTTCGACCCGGGCCGCGGCCCGGCTGCTCAAGCAGAACCTCATCGACACCTGGATGGATGTGGAGACGGGCGTGCTGGCCTACAACACCGGCTTGCGGGAGGCGCAGAAGCGGTCCCCGGAGACCATGCGATACCGCGACCTGTTGTACGACCGCTACGTGCGCTATATTCAGCAACCGCGGAGCTGGCCCTCGTGGTCCGCCATACGCAACATGGTAGAGGAGGGGCGTATCTTGGAAGGGGAGTAGCAGCCCTGGTGGCCTCGCCCGAATCGCGCAGGGCCGGAAAAGCGACGGTGTATGGTCGAGGACGTTATCGCCGAGCGTGTTCCGCCCATGCGTGGGCCGGATGACACCACGGTGGCACAGCGGGTTCGTACGATACCTGCGTACGTCTTCGGAACGCATGGCCAGGTTCTTCGGGTATGAGCACCGCCCCACCGCTTT
>JAAAOL010000114.1 GCA_009908885.1 Bacteroidota bacterium
GCACGTGGTGCATGTAGTTCGAATAAGCTCGTTCTACCGGGTCACGAAGGATGATGACGATGCGCACGCCCGCCCCGAGGTATTTCCGGATTTCAGGAATGGCTTCGTCGTAGAAGTAAAGATACGCAGTACAGGCTTCCCCGCGAGCAGGCTGTGCGTTTGCATCTGCAAAGAGGTCTGCATAATCGGACCATGACGTCACCGCTTGTGTCCCGTAGCGTCGCCCGGGACCGGAAGCCTCCGTTACCGATGCTCGACTGAAGAAAAAGGTCTCCTTGATGGACGCGGGCATGTACACGTCGGGATGCTGGCGCAGGTACCGATACAGGGAGGTAGTCCCCGCCTTGGCAGCCCCGACGATCAGGAAGGTAGGATGTACGCTTTTCGCCATAGCCCTTACAGACACGTAGCTGCCCCACTATCCGGGCCTTGAGCCGCCCCGTGTGCTACAGATGCCCACGCTCAGGCGGCTGCCCGTTCTTGCCTCGGTAAACCACGGTGATGGTTTAGTGTTTATAAAAATATTCCGATACTCTATACGGGCGAAGCGGTATGTTTCAGCGATTGGCAGCGGCACCGTTTTTGTGCAGTGCCATACGTGCACATCACCTCGTCGCATCCTCTCTTTCGGTCGTTCCCTTCTCACGGTCAGTTTCATTCTGAGATGACGTCTCCTGCTCAGCGCGGCAGCCTTCTCGTCGCCGTCCTTCTGTTGAGTGTGCTCAGCACCCTGATCTCGCCGCGCCTGCACGCCCAAGACACCGACTACGACGCCTCATGGTATGAAGCCGACCGTCCGTACGTCAAGGTCGCAGTGACCGAGGACGGGGTGTACCAGATTACGGGAGCAGATCTGGAAACCCTCTCGGACGTGTCCCTCGCGAGCATCGCGCCGGAGACGTTGCGGCTGATTGGGAACGGCCAGGACGTGCCGCTGCATTACCTCGGCGACGCGAATGCGATGACGAGCGACTCGCGCATCCTCTTCGTGGGACACCGCAACCGGGGCACGGACGAAGCCTGGGCCTACAACTACACGCCAGAATGGCAAAGCAGCACGTACAATAGCCTCTTCACGGACACTACGTACTACTGGCTCACCTGGGGCGGCGACGCAGGACTCCGCTATGCTCCGCCGTCACCGCCCCCTCCCTTTCAGGGCACCACGACCGTCCGCGACACGCTGCATTACGAACCCGATCAGAGCTACTACGCGGGCGACGGCAACGAGAATCAGGAGAACCCCCTCTACACTCGGGGCGAGGGCTATTACACGCGGCAGGGCTTTTTCCAGCGGGAGGCAGGCACGCAGGAAGAACGCTTCACACAGCTCTTTCTCGACGACATCGCCCGGCCATCGGCCCCTACCGATACGATCTACGTGAGCATTCGCCTCAACGGCGCCTCGCCGACGCCTCACCGCGTGGCGCTGCAGGCCGAAACGGTGGTCGATGGCGTCGAGGAATACCGCGAGTATGCGTCCGCCGAGTGGGACGGCTACGCCTTTCAGACGATCCACGCCGCAATCCCCGCATCGCATTTCCCGTCGGGTCGGCGTCTGTTCGTCAAAGCGATCTCCACCAACGAGGAGGTCAACGGCGAGGCGCCCCTCAACCGCATCCAGACCGACTGGGTCCGCGTGGCGTACACCCGTGAGCTGGTAGTTGCAAACGGGACGCTCGACTTTACCGGGCCGGGCGGCCAGCAGCGACGGTATGTCCTCTCCGGGTTCGGCGAGGCGGACACGGCGTATGTCTTCAACCCTCAGAACCAGATCGTCCACACGCTTCAACCCTCGGACGGGCAGGCCTCATTCTTTACGGAGCCGTCCGAGCCGACGACGTTCTGGACCGTTACGGAGAGTGCCCTGCGCAGCCCCGCGGCGTTTCAGGTGGATCAGTCCAGCGACTGGGCCAACCCCGCGAACGCGGCGGACTACGTGATCATTACGGCCGAAGCCCTCCGCCCCTCCGCCGAGGCGCTGGCTGATTACCGGCGCGCGCACAACGACTTCCAGGTCGCCGTGGTCAACGTCCAGGACGTCTACGACCAGTTCGACTATGGACGCCCCACCCCCATCGCGATCCGCCGCTTCGTGCACACATCGCAGCAATGGCGTGTGCCACCGCGCTTTCTCGTGCTCTGGGGCGATGCGCTCTATCCACGTGCGGCGTCGGAGCGTCCCCCCTGGGAGGTCATCTCCTACGGGCGCGCCTCCTCGGACGGCTGGTTCGCCATGCAGGGTGGCGGGGTGGACGACTGGACCGAAGTGCTCGCCGTCGGGCGGGTGACGCTGCGCTCCAACGATGAGGGCGCGATCTTCCTGCAGAAGCTACAGACGTACGAGGGGGCGCCGTTGCAGCCGTGGAAGAAAGAGGCCCTTATGATGGTGGGCAGTCGGTTTGCCGCCGAGCAGGCCGCCCTCAAGAGCCACATCGACCGCTGGTCGGGCCGAGCATTGGGACCACCTACCGGGATGGACACCACGCGCTTCATCCGCACGATCACCGACGAACTGCCTCCGGATGCCTCTCTTACCGCATCGATCCGGACGGCCCTGCGGTCGGGAGCGTCGTGGCTCACCTATTTCGGGCACTCCGCCGCGACGACCTGGGACATCGTGGTCGACCCGCCCGCCGAATTCGACAATGCGGAGCGCCTGCCCGTCGCCCTTTCCCTCGGCTGCCGGACCGGCGCCTTCGCCGGGGGACGTTTTACGCCGAACGACGTGCAGGTGCTGGCCGAACAGCTCGTCGTGGGCTCCCCCAACGGTTCGATCGGTCACTGGGGCACGTCAGGCCTCAGCTCAGTGAGCGCCTCGGTACGGCTGGGCGACGAAGTGCATGAACTCGTCTTCGGTGATACGCTACGCACTGTCGGATACATCTTCCAGGAGGCGAAGCGGCGCTATGCCACGTCCGGCGCCTTCTCGCTGCGTGACATCCTGCAATTTGGGTACATCGGCGACCCTGCGACGCGACTCAACGTTCCGGACGAACTCGATTTCCGGCTTCGCCCGGAGCAAGTACGCATCGAGCCCCTCGCCCCGATTCCCGCTGACTCGCAGCTGACGGTCACCCTCACCCCCGAGAACCTCGGCCTCGTGCCTCCGGACTCGCTCCCGGTCCGCCTCATCCACACGACGCCCGACGGCGCCACGGCGACCTTCGATCGCCAGGTGGCCCGCGACGAAATCGAGGACGACCTCGCCTTCACGGTGCCTATCGATGACCAGATGGCGGGCACGAACCAGTTCTCGATCGCCCTCGACCCGGACGGCGCCTATACCGAAGTATCCGAACTCAACAACACGGTCGAGACCTCGCACGTCATCTTCTCCACCGCCCTCGAGTTGGTCGCCCCGGCGAACCTGAGCGCCGTCACGGGGCCGCCCCTGCGTCTCCGCGTGGCCTTTCTGTCGCGGGGCGGGGAAGGAACGACCGTCGATTTCGAGCTGGACACTTCGCCGTCGTTCGACTCTCCCAACGTGCGCCGCTTCGAAACGACGACGGATAACGACTTCGCGGTGTGGGAGATCACCGACGCCCTTCCGACGGGACAGCGGTACTTCTGGCGCGCCCGCATCGATGACCCGGAGGAGGTGACCCGGTGGCAGGAGTCCACCTTCTTCCTGAATGCATCGGACCAGCCCTTTGCCTGGACGCAGAGTGGAACGCTCTTCGACCGCAATACGCAAAGTGGGACCCTGCAATGGACGGGGGAAAACTGGGCACTCGGCAACTACGACGTAGAAGTCGAGGCCACGGCTGCCGGACGGGAAGACGTATTTAAAGGTCAGTTCCTGGTCAATGGCACCCGCTACGAGCGACTCTCGCTGGGGTACGGCTTCCTCGTGCTCGACGGCAACTCTGGGAGTGTCGTGGGCCACGCAGCAGCGCCGACGTACGAGAACACCTTCGTGGACCCAGACCTCGCTTACGCCCAGTTGGACTCGGTCACGAGCCTGGCCAAACAGGGGGATTACGTCTTCACGAGGGCGCGCAACATCGCGAATCGCGGAGGCCCCGTCATTCAGGAACGTGTCAAGGACCTGTTCAGGCAATTCGGGAGCACCGCGATCGACACGCTGACCTACAGCGAGCAGTTCGTCATGTTCGCGCACGTCGGGTATCCCGAAGAGACCGTAGAGCTGGTCGCTCCTCGGACCGCCTCGGACCTCGTCCTCGACACCGTGCTCACGTTCCAGCACCCCTCAGGCGTCACCACGTCGCCCCCCGTCGGGCCGACGCGATCCTGGCGTTCGCTCTCCTGGGAAGCAACCTTGCCTAATGCTGCAAGCAGCGTGCAGGTCGATGTCCTGGATGCGCAGACGGACTCTGTGCTCATCGGCGGGCTGACGGATCCGCAACAGACGACCGACCTTTCCAGCATCGACGCGCGCGAGGTTCCGCTCTTGCGCCTGCGGGCCACCCTGACCGACACGACGCACCAGGCCACACCGCAACTTACACGCTGGAGCGTAGACTTCAGCTACACGCCCGAGATTCTCTTCGAAAGTCGCTCGATCACCCTCTCGGCCGACACGCTGAACGAGGGCGCCTCCCTCACGACCTCCGGCTCCGTGCGCAACCTCAGCGACCAGGTCGCCGATACGCTCCTGCTCCACCTGCGCCTGACGGACGCCGACAACCGGACGACCACGGTAGGGACCGACACGCTGACGAACCTCGCCCCCGACAGCGTCGCGACGGGCACCTTCACGCTGGGCACGCAGGGACGCGTGGGTACCAACCGACTCACCTTCGAAGCCGAGCAACCCGGCCTGCAGGAGCCCCTCACGTTCAATAACGTCGGCTTCGCAGCATTCACCGTCCTGGGCGACCGCGAGGCGCCCGAACTGGACGTGCTCGTCGAGGGCACAGCCTTCCCTCATAACCCGGAGCCCGTCCGTGACCTGCAGAGCCCCGACATCCCGCAGGTGACGCCGCAGCCCACCATCGAAATCACGCTGCGGGATGAGAACCCGTTCAAGCTGCTCCAGGACACCTCGCTGATCGACATTACCCTGGAGAACGTCACCACCGCCACGGTGCGCGCGATTCCCATCGGCAGCCCGGACGTGCAGTTCGAACCTGCTACCGCGGAGGACAACGAGGCCCGCATCATCTTCACGCCGGATTTCTCCGGGCAGGATGCCGTCTTCACGCTGCGGGTGGAAGCCGTGGACGTGGCCGGCAACGAGGCCGAGGGCAGTCCCTATCAGGTGCACTTCCGCGTGCAGACGACCTTCGAGATGAGTTCGCTCTACCCCTACCCGAACCCGATGAGCGACTTCACGCGGTTCGCCTTCGAGTTGAAAGGCTCCGACCCCACCGTCGTCGAAGACCTGCGGATCCGGATCTATACCCTCAGCGGGCGCATCATCCGTGAGTTCGACGTCGTCGAGAATCCTTCGCTGCTCGACAGCGGCGGCCTGCGCATCGGCTGGAACAAGCTGACGTGGGACGGCACCGACGAGGATGGCGACCCGCTGGCCACCGGCGTCTACCTCTACAAGGTGTTCATGCGTGCCGAGGGGCAGAAGATCGAAGTCAACAACGACGCGGGACTGGAGAAGCTGGTCGTGCTGCGCTGACGGCACCCCGCGACGCTCCCTGAAATGGCCATCACCGTCAGTGCTTCAGGACATCACGGTACACCTGAACGAGGCGAGGGGCTACGCGCTCCCACCGGTAGTGCTGTCCTGCCCGCCACGCCGCACCCGTTAGCATTTGGTAGCGCGCAGCATCGCTGGCCCACTGCCGTAGTTGCTGCAAAGCTGCCCTCACGTCTCCGTGGACGACGACCGCCCCGCACCGATGGTGACTGATGAACGGCCGCCAGGCGGAAAGGTCCGTGCACAGAATAGGCAGGCCGAACCGGAGGTATTCGAAGAATTTGGTCGGGTGGGTCTCAAAGTAGGCACGATGAGGCATAGCCAGAAACAGACCGACGTGCGCCCGGCGGTAGTGCTGTAGCAGCGTCGGCCACGGGACGATGCGATCCCACCCGATGCGCTGCACGATGGTATCTACTCGGTACTGCTGGATCAGCGCCTCCGCCTCCACCCGGTCGCTTTCGATGCGGCACGCCCCGACGAGGTCAATGCGCCAGGGCAGGTCAGCCTCGCGGATGGCCCGGGCGAGTTCGATCATGGTCATAAGCCCACGCGACCGCCCCTGAAACCCTGCGTAGATCAGCCGAAACGGTTCTCCCTGCCCCGGGAGCGTGGGAGGAACGGGAGCAAGCAGCGCGTCGGGAAGTCGCGTGTAGTTGGGGAGCACCGTAGCAGGCGTCCCGTCTGAGACGATGCCTCGATGCCCCGGGTTGGCGACCACGACATGATCGACCCACCGGAAGCACCAGCGTTCTACCGCCCGGAGGCCCCGGCCCGCCACGTCGCCGTGCCACCGATAATCCTCGTGCATGTCATAGACCACGGCGACCTTCGTACGCTGCTTCAGCCAAAAAGCCAGCGGTATCAGCTCGGGGTCGTGGATGTGGATGATATCCGGGTGGATCCGCCTGACTCGATCCGCGGCCTGCCGTTGGAGCGCCAGGCGACGCAGGCGATGCCCCCAGCCGTGCCTGGCCGTCACCGGAGCAAGGGCATGAACCGGGACGCCTTCGACGACGGCATCCCCTTCGTGCTGCGCGACGAGGTGCACGTCGAGTCCGCCCTCCCGCAGCGTAGCCAGCTCCCGGTAGAAGATGCGGGGGTCATAGGGATGGTGGACCGTGGTGAGGTGTACGACAGAGACATGTTCGAGAGACGGCGGCATCTGCGCACCGCGATTTGGGAAACGGCACCACGAATGTTCTCGACCGGCCAATGACTCCCGTCGAGGCCGACTGACATAAGCCCTTCCGGGAAAGTCAAGCAGCGATGCTCGGAAGAGACGTCACCCCGCCATCGCCGTCGGAATCGCCGTCTCGTACGGCGTGCGGAGAGTATCCGCCGTCAGCTCGATCACCGACGTATTGTTGACC
>JAAAOL010000441.1 GCA_009908885.1 Bacteroidota bacterium
GAGCGACAGCACGGAGTAGCCGGGGGTGAAGCAGCGCGCAACCCTCGGCGGTGTCCAGGCTCGCTAAACACGTACGCGTCGGCGACGCGTCTCTACGGCGGCGATGTGGCCCCGAGGGACCCGGACCGCTACTCCTCGCGGAACGGAGAACACTCCGAAGCAGCGTCGGTGCGGCGGTGCCTCAGCGTGCTAAACACGTACCGAATCGCCGGTGCGTCTCTCCACCCAGGAGCCATCTCGCTATTCCCCCTGGCCGAGCGAGTAGGCGCGGCGCCCGTCGAACGTGTAGAGGTGCTCCGTCTTGATGACGTCCCAGCCGTCGCCGTGCAGCGCGCCGAGCAGTTCCAGGATGCGATCGAACGCGATGCCGCCCGTTTCCTGCGGCAGGAAGCGGCAGCGCCAGTGGTCGGTCCAGAACGTCTCGGGCAGGCCGTCCGGGTAGACCTTCACGCCCCGGTTGGTGATCATCTTGAGGCGCCAGTCGACCGTCTCGGCGGCCTGCTGCAACCCATCGCCGATGACGTTCGGGTCGCGGTCGGCCTCGTCCCAGTCGATGAAGACGTCCACGCCCTGCAGCACTTTCTCCTGCGCAGGCGTCGGGGAGGGCGCCACCTGGATGCCGCCAGCGCGGTACCGGACGGGCTCCAGGTGGTCCGGCTCGTCCCCCAGCCGTTCGATGACGGCGTCGGTGAAGGCGTCCGTACCCACCTCACGGCGGCTCAGGCCGGAGCGGTAGATGTCGGCGGTGTGGATGCCGTCCTCCAGCGTCTTGAGCCACGCGTTCTTGACCGTCTGCGCCACCTCGGCCGCGCCCACGTGGACGAGCATCTGGGTCGCCGCCACGAGCAGCCCCGAGGGGTTGGCGACGCCCTTCCCGGCGATGTCCGGCGCGGAGCCGTGCACGGCCTCGAACATGGCCACCTCGTCGCCGATGTTAGCTGAGCCCGCCAGGCCGACCGAGCCCGCGATCTGCGAGGCGATGTCGGACAGGATGTCGCCGTACAGGTTGAGCGTCACGATCACGTCGAATTGCTCGGGCTGGGCCGCCACGCGCGCCGCACCGATGTCGATGATCTGGTGCTCGCTCTCGATGTCCGGATATTCTTCGGCGACCTCCTCGAAGACGCGGTGGAAGAGCCCATCCGTGTGCTTCATGATGTTGTCCTTCGTCATGCACGTCACCTTGCGGCGGCCGTAGACGCGCGCATACTCGAAGGCGTAGCGGATGATGCGCTCGGAGCCGGGGCGGGTGATGAGCTTCAGGATCTGCGCCACCTCGGGCGTCTGCTGGTGCTCGATGCCCGCGTACAGGTCCTCCTCGTTCTCGCGGATGATGACGAGGTTCATGCCCGGGTGGTGAGAGTCGACGAATGGCGTGTAGGCCTTCGACTGCCGCACGTTGGCGAAGAGGCTGAGCGCCTTGCGGAGCGTCACGTTCAGGCTCTTGTAGCCACCCCCCAGCGGGGTCGTGATGGGCGCCTTCAGCAGCACCTTGTTGCGGCGGATGGTGTCCCACGCCGCGGGTGGGATGCCGGAGGTGTGCCCGGCGTTGTACATCTGCGCGCCGATCTCGATGAGGTCGTACTGCAGCGGCGCCTTCGCCGCTTCCAGAATGCGCAGCGTGGCGTCCATGATCTCGGGGCCGATGCCGTCACCGCGCGCCACGGTGATGCGGGTGGGGGCGTCGGTCGTGGACGCTTCCGGCGCGGTCAGGGTCTCAGTCTCGCTTCCGTTGAAATTCATCGTCGAGGGACGGAATAAGTGATCGATCAATGCGAATGGATCAAAAAAATGGCCGACACGCGACGCTCGGGCGTCGAATGTCGGCCTACAATCAGCACGCCCGCTCGGACAGCGTGCGTGGCGCTTGTCGCCTGATCCTATGTGTCGGCCTGCGCGCCAGCCTGGCCCCGTGGCCCTGCCGCCGCACATGGCAGGGCCAAGGTAGCGTGCTCGCCCAGTCTTGACAATGGGCTAATTGTGAAAATCAGGTGGGCAGGGCGGCCTCCAGGTCCGTATCCAGCACGAAGACGAACACGCGCTCGCCGGTCCGTGCGCTGATGTCGGCGTGCATCGACTGGACCGTACAGCCGGTCTCTGCCTCGACGAGCCCGGCCAGATCGTCGTTGCAGCTCTCCACCAGGCGCGACCGCATCTGCTTGATCATCTCCACGCCGCCCGGCTCGTGGCTCAGTTGCTGCTCGGCAGGACTCAAAATCCCCTTGAGCCGCACGAGCACCATATCCTGGATGATGAAGGTGCGCGCCTCACGGGGTCCGCGCCCCAGGTAGTCGCGCTCGAACTGGGTCATCGACGTGGTGATGGCCGCCTCGACCTGCCCTTTGCTGCGCTGTTCCATCCGAGTAACGCGTCGTTCTGGAAAAGTAGCTCCACGGCATCATACCCGTTGCCCCCGGCAGAGTTGACCCTGCTCGGCGACGGCCCTTCGTCGCCAAGCGACGCCTCATGGATGATGGAACCGGCAATCGATATATTAGGCGTTGCATATCCTAAATATGCTCGCCGCTTGGCCCGTCACGGCATGGATCGCCTTCAGGAACATCTTCGCGTCTCGACGCCCGAGAGCATCGCGCTGCTGTACCTCGTCCTGGCGTACCTGTGGATTCTCTTCTCGGACCAGTTGCTCCTCTCGCTGTTTGCCACGCCGGAGACGCTGACGGAGATGCAGACGGTAAAGGGCCTGTTCTACGTCACGGCCACGGGCGTCTTGCTGTACCTGCTCATTCGCAACAGCGTGCGGAAATTGCAGGCGAAGGAAGCCGAGGAGCGTGCGGTGCGCAAGCAGCTGGAAGAGCGCGCCGCCACGCTCAACGCCGTCATCGACAGCATCCCGGACGCCGTCTTCATCGGCACGGAAGGCGGACTCGACCAGATGAACGACGCCGCCCGCGCCCTGATCGGGGACGCCGCGGAAGACGCTGTGGAGCACATCGGCACGACGCTGAACGTCCGCCATCCCGAAACGAGCGACCCGATCCCGGCGGCGGAGTACCCCTTCGTCCGCGCCCTGCACGGTACTGCGTCCACCCGCGAGCTACTCGTCGATGCGCCGCCGGACGCTGCCGATCGGTACGTCCGGGCCTCGGCGGCCCCGATCCGCAAAAACGGCGACGTCATCGGCGCGGTGTCGATCATCTCGGACATCACCGAGCGCAAGCAGCTAGAGTACGCCCTCCGCGCTTCGGAGGAGCAGTACCGGACGCTGTTCTTCAACAATCCGGCGCCGATGTGGATCTACGACCGCACCACCTGTCGGATTCTGGAGGTCAACCAGGCCGCGCTAGAGCAGTACGGCTACCCCCGTGAGGACTTTCTGGAGCTGACGCTGTTCGACCTCCGCCCTCCGGATGAGCACGACCGCCTGGCGCACCACCTCGACCAGGACCGCCCCGACCTGCAGTACTCCGGCCCCTGGGTGCACCAGCGCAAGGACAACAGCCTCCTGGAGGTAGAAGTCATCTCCCACACGCTGGCGTTCGAGGACCGGGAGGCGGTCCTGGTGCTGGCGCGCGACGTAACCGAGCGCAATCGGATGGCGCGGCAGAACAAACGATACAATCAGGAGCTGAAGACCCTGCTCGCCGTCAGCCGTCGGCTCGCCCGCGAACTGGATCTCCCGGCGCTGCTGGACCTCGTCGCGAAAGCCACCGTCGAGACGGTGACGGAGGCCGAGGCCGCCTCGCTGTGGCTCTACGATGCGGCCCAGCGGCACTTCGAAGCGACGGCCTACCACGGGCACGACGAGCACTTGAGCGGACTGACTGTGACGGCGCAGACCAGCCTGCTCGGCGCCGTCTTCGACCGCGCGGCCCCGTACGTGGTCGAGGACGTGCGCTCGGATCCGCACTTCGAAGACCTCTTGCCAGAGCACCCCGACAGCTCGCTGCATCGGATACGCTCCGTCGCGCTCGTGCCGCTACAGATCGAGGACGAGATCATCGGCATCCTCGGGGCAGACAGTTTCTCCCGGACGCACGCGTTCGGCGAGAAGGACGTCCGCCTGCTGGAGAGCCTGGCCGCCCTGGCCAGCATCGCCATCCAGAACAGCCGCCTCTTTCGGGAGCTGCGCGTCATGTCGATGCGCCTGCTCGACGTGCAGGAGACCGAGCGCCGCCGCATCGCCCAGGAGTTGCACGACGAGGTGGGTGGCCTGCTGACGTCGCTCGTGCTGAGCCTGCAGATGACGCCGACGCCCACGCCCGAGCTAGAGCGGGCGCTCGCGGAGTCGCAGGAGCTGGTGACGTCGCTCATGAACCAGGTGCGACAGCTCTCGCTCGATCTCCGCCCCAGCACGCTGGACGACCTCGGGCTGCAGCCCGCGCTGGAGGAATACATCCGGCGCTATGAGGGGCGCACCCAGATCACCCTGCACTTCGACGTAGACCTGGATGCCGGAAAGCGGCTGAACGCGGCGGTGGAGACGACGGCGTACCGGATCGTGCAGGAAGCTCTCACGAACGTAGCTCGCCATGCCGAGGCGGCGGAGGCCACGGTGCGCTTGCGTGTGACGGACGAGACCTTGGAGGTAGTCGTCCGCGACGAAGGACGAGGGTTCGACCCCGACGACCTCGACGGCGATTCTATGGGGCTCAGCGGCATGCGAGAGCGGGCGGCGCTCATCGGTGGGCACCTCACCATCCACTCGGCGCCCGACGCAGGCACGACCCTCACGGCGCACCTTCCCCTGGGCTCCGTCGTGTCATCCCCCGACGTCCCCTCTGCCTGACACCAACCTGCCGCATGCCTACGATCGTCCTTGCCGAAGACCACCAGATCGTCCGCCAGGGGCTGCGCACCCTCCTGAACCAAGAGGTCGATTTTCAGGTCGTGGCCGAGACGGGTGACGGGAACGAGGCGCTGGCCTGCGTCGCCGAGCACGCACCGGACGTGCTCGTGGTCGACCTGACCCTGCCCGGCCTGAACGGGCTGGAAGTGATCCGGCGCGTCCGACGCACCCATCCTGAGACGCGCGTCGTCGTCCTCTCGATGCACACCGCCGAGGGCTACATCGTGGAAGCGTTGCGGCACGGCGCCGTCGGGTACGTGCTCAAAGAGTCAGGCGCGCACGACCTGATCCGGGCCATCCGGGAAGGCCTGCAGGGCCGCCGCTTTCTGAGCCCGTCGCTCCCCGAGGATCTGCTGGACACTTACCAGAATCAGCCCGCCGCGACCATCGAAGACCGCTACGCCCAGCTCACCCCGCGCGAGCGCCAGATTCTGCAACTCGTCGCCGAGGGCCACACCTCCGCCGACATCGGCGACCTCCTCTCTATCAGCCCGCGCACTGTGGACACGCACCGCTCGAACCTGATGCGCAAGCTCGGCCTCAGCAGCCGCAGCGACGTGGTGCGCTACGTGATGCAACGCGGCCTCTCCCCACTCAGCGATACCGACCCGGACGACGACTCCGCCGGCCTGGACGGCTAGCTCGTGGTTCGTGGTTCGTGGTTCGTGGTTCGTGGTTCGTGGTTCGTGGTTCGTGAAGATGTGGGCGGCTGTGATCGGACCCCAATTGCAAGACGCGGCGGCGGCGTGGAGCCGCAGTTCACATTTATTTCATCCCTACCGCTACGAATTACGTAGTGGAACGTAGTGCGCCCGGCGGTGGCCCCCGGTAGTTTGCTCGTGAGCATAGGGGGACCCCCTCCTCCCACGAAACATCACAAGGGCATGCGTACCGTGTCAGTATTACTCATCGACGACAATACGACCTTCACCCGCTTTGCGAAGCGGTACATCGAGACCGACCCGCACCTGTCGGTCATCGCCACAGCCCACAGTGCGAAGGAAGGACTGGATCTGGTGCAGACGCGCCGTCCCGAGGCGATCGTCCTCGACCTCGCCATGCCGGACATGAACGGCTTCGACGCCCTCCCGGCACTGCGCGAGATCGACCCGGACGTTCCAATCGTCGTCCTCAGCATGCACGACGCCCCGAAATACGTAGAGCATGCCCGCAGGCTCGGGGCTTCTGCCTTCGTTTCCAAGAAGACCGTCGCGCAGGACCTTCTACCTACGCTACGCGCCGTACTCCTGTAAATAAATTGCTCGGTCGCGAGTGGCGGCGTCACCGTTCCCCTCGCTACGACCCTAGATCAATGACGAAGACCGATCCTTACTTCTCGTCTTCTGAGTTCGACCGATGGCAGCATCCGACGCTCCCGACGCTGCCAGAGACGCTCCTCGACCGCCTCGCCGTGATTACGGCGTGCTCGCTGGGCACCGACGTCGCTCAGATCAACCTGGTCGACGAGGATCACGTCATTACCCTGGCGAGCACGAGCGGCGCCTGCGCTACGACGCGTCGGCAGGACTCGCCCTGTGGGTTGGCCGTCGAGCACGGGGACGTCCTGTGCATCGAGGACCTGCGCGAGGACCCGCGCACCGCCCACCTCTCCGCCGCACGAACCGGCACGGCGCGCTTCTACGCAGGCACGCCGATCCGGACGCCCGACGGTCAAACGCTCGGCACGCTCGCCGTGCTGGCCCCGCAACCGCGCAGCCTCTCGCCCGACCAGCGGAACGTGCTGGTCAGCATGGCCCGGCTGCTGGAACGCAGTCTTTCTCATCCGAATGGGCGAGCCCCCGGAGCCCCTGCCCCGTCAGTCCGCGCGAACGAAGAGCGGCTGGCCCTGGCCCTGGAGAGTGCCGACCTGGGCCTCTGGGACTGGCACATCGAGACGGGCAAGGTCTACCTCAACGACCGGTGGTCCACCATGATCGGCTACGAACCGGGCGAGATCGCCCCGACCTTCGACGCCTGGACATCCCTCCTCCACCCTGACGACGCCGCACCTGTGATGAACACGCTGCAACGACACCTGGACGGCAAGACCGCCACGTACGAAGCGGAGTACCGCCTGCGCACCAAAGATGGCTCGTGGCGCTGGATTCAGGATCGGGGCCGGGTGACGGAGCGCGCGCCCGACGGCGCACCGATCCGCGCCATCGGCATC
>JAAAOL010000364.1 GCA_009908885.1 Bacteroidota bacterium
GACACCGTCTGTCGTGCGGGGCATGCTGAAGCCATTCCACGCCACGAGGCGCCCTTCGGCATCGATCACCTCGACGGCCATGCGCTGAGACACCTCCAGCGCGGCGACCTGCCGAACCAGCGCCTCGGTCGCTTCCGGCTCCCCGCGTCCGTGACTCCGCAGGCGCTGCCCGAGGGTCGTGCTGGCTGCCAGCGTCTCCGCCCGCCGCAGCAACAGCTGCTGCACGCCCTCGAACTGCTGCTCGACGTAGCGAAAGGCCGCCTGCACCACCTGCCGCTGCTGCTGCTCCGCCGCGGCTCCGACCCGATCTACGTGCCAGAGGCGCGCGAGGACGGTCACCGTGAGCGCCAGGAGCAGCACTCCGAACACGACGCCCCACGGCCGCCAGGACGGCACGGCGGGGGCGCTGCCGAGCGGCTCAGTATCGGGGACCTTCTCCATCGTCGTGGCGGGTGCCGTGGCGTGGGCCGGGAATGCTTGCCGCGCCGCGCCTCACTCGCGCAGCCGCTCCTCGATGCGAATCTCGCGCACTTCCCACCCGGCGTCGCCGCGAGCCCGCAGGCGGACGTAGACGCGCAGCGGACGGTCGGAGGTGGCGTAAAAATAAGGACCGGACGCGAACCAGTTGCCGTCTGCGACGGACGTGTGCTGTAAGGAAAACTGGACGGGCGGATAGTCCTGGAAGAACTGCTCCATCACGTACATCGCCTGAGAACGGCTGTAGAGGGTGCTGCTGCCGAAGAGCGCGATCTCGACGCGGTCGGAGGCCTTCCCGAGCAGGGCATCTGCATCCCCCGCTGCAACGGCGTCTTCGACGGTCTCCAGCGCCGCGGCCTGCTGGGCCGTCGCCGTCGCGCTCGTCAGCCCGAGGCCGAGCAGCATCCCGATGGCCCATACCTTCCACATCCTGTACGTCATGATCCTGCGTTGCCCATCTCTGTGTGCGGTGCGGCGCCCCGTCTCCGCCTCGTGGCGGCTGCGTCGCGATCCCCCACAGGCTGCGAGGGACGACGCGGAGCGGCTCGTGGACGCCGTGTGATAACATAGCAAAAAACGAACCGCCTTTCCCCGGTATCGAGTTGGGAGTCTGCCGCGCTGTGCCTTACCTTTCGCATCGTTACGCCGTAGCATCGGATGCTGGAAGCACCCTCACTGCGACTCGGCGCCTTCGCCTTTCGTCTTTTGACTTACCTTTGCAGCTATGTCTCGCACTCTGATTACCGGTGGCGCTGGCTTCCTGGGCTCGCACCTGTGCGACCGCTTCCTCGCCGAGGGCCACGACGTCATCTGTATGGATAATTTCATCACGGGCAACCCGGACAACGTGGCCCACCTGATCGGTCATCCGGGCTTCGACCTGATCGAGCACGACGTGACCAACTTCATCTACGTCGAAGGCGGGCTCGACTACGTGCTGCACTTCGCCAGTCCGGCCTCGCCCATCGACTACCTCAAGTATCCCATCCAGACGCTCAAGGTGGGCGCGCTGGGCACGCACAAGGCGCTGGGCCTGGCCAAGGCCAAGGGCGCGCGCTTCCTGCTGGCCTCCACGAGCGAGGTCTACGGCGATCCGCTGGAGCATCCACAGCGCGAGACGTACTGGGGCAACGTCAACCCGGTCGGGCTGCGCGGCGTCTACGACGAGGCCAAGCGCTTCGCCGAGGCGATGGCGATGGCGTACCACCGCTACCACGGCGTCGAGACGCGCATCGTCCGCATCTTCAACACGTTCGGCCCGCGGATGCGGCTGGACGACGGCCGCGCGCTGCCGACGTTTATGACGCAGGCGCTCACGGGTGAGCCGCTGACCGTCTTCGGCGATGGCAGCCAGACACGCTCGTTCTGCTACGTGAACGACCTCATCGACGGCATCTTCCGCCTGCTCCAGAGCGACGTCGTCGAGCCGGTGAACATCGGCAATCCGGACGAGATCACCATCCTCGACTTCGCGAAGGAGATCATCGAACTGACGGACAGCGACAGCTCGATCACGTTCGAGCCGCTGCCGGCGGACGATCCCAAGATCCGCCAGCCGGACATCTCGAAGGCCACCGACGAACTCGGCTGGACGCCGAAGATCGACCGGCGCGAGGGACTGTCGCGTACGCTCGACTACGTGCGGGAGCGGCTCCAGGACCGCGCAGACGACGAATCCGCGTCCGAGCCCACGCCCGCTGCATCCTCCTGACCCGTTCGCCCCCTCCGATGGCTCGTCCTCCTCGCCTGCGCCCCCGGTTTCGACGCACCGTGTCGGCTTCGCCGTCGCGCGTGGCCGAGCGGCTGCGCACGGCGCTCGCCGAGGCCGACCGCCCCTGGCAATGGGACGGCTACGGGCACCACTTCGTCATTCGCGTCCCTGAGGCGGAGCGGCATTTCTGGTCGCCGCAGCTCTCGATCGACCTGGAAGCCACCAGCGACGCTACGACGGTGCGCGGTCTCTTCGGGCCCCATCCGAGCATCTGGACGCTCTTCGTGGCGGCGTACGGCGTGGCGGCCTTCGCTGGCGTGACGGGCCTGCTGTTCGGCCTCTCGCAGTGGACGCTCGACCAGCCGCCCATCGCGCTCTGGGCCGTCCCCGGTGCGGCCCTCCTGGCTGGGATTACCTACGGCGTCGGCCTCGTCGGGCGGCGTCTGGGCTATGAACAGGTGCTCCAGTTGCGCGACGTCATCGACGAGGTCTTTGCCGACGCGCCGGGAGACTCCTCCCAGGGAAACTCCTCCCACACGCCCATCACGTCACCCGATACGGCACCTCGCCCCCGCTGAAGGTCGCCAGCACGGCCTCGCTGCACATCCGGGCCATCTTGGTCCGCGCCTCGACGGTGGCGCTCGCCAGGTGGGGCGCCAGCACCACGCGCTCCTGCTCCAGCAGGCCCGGATGCACCTCCGGCTCATGCTCGAACACGTCCAGCCCCGCCCCGGCAATCTCGCCCGCGTCGAGGGCTTCGACCAGAGCAGCTTCGTCCACCACCGGCCCGCGCGCCGTATTCACCAGCAGCGCCGACCGCTTCATCTGTCGCAGCGCATCGGCGTCGATGAGGTGGTGGCTGTCGTCGTTCAACGCGCAGTGGAGCGAGACGACGTCGCTCTCGGTCAGCAGCGTCTCCAGCGACACGTAGCGGGCACTCAGGCGGCGCTCGACGGTCGGGTTGGCCGGGTGCCGATTGTAGTAGATCACATCCATGCCGAAGCCGATGGCCCTGCGCGCCACCGCCTGCCCGATGCGCCCCATCCCGACGATGCCGAGCGTCTTGCCCGTCAGCTCCATCCCGAGCAGCAGCGTCGTCTCCCAGCCTTCGAAGCGCCCGTCGCGCACGAACTGGTCCGCCGCCCGCAGGCGCCGCGCCACGGCCAGCAGCAGCGCGACAGCGAAGTCCGCCGTCGCGTCCGTCAGCACGCCGGGCGTGTGCGTCACCACCAGGCCCAGCTCGCGCGCCGCCGCCACGTCGATGTTGTCCACCCCCACGCCGAACTGGGCGAGGACGCGCAGGTGGGTGCACTGCTCCAGCACGGAGGCCGGCAGCGGATCGGCGACCGTCGAGATGAGCGCATCAGCCCCCTGGGCCAGCTCCACGACGCCCTGCTCGGACATCGGGAGGCCGCCGCTTTTTTCGTCGTTGACGTGGACATCGTGAGCGGCACGGAGCGGGGCGAGCCCGGCGTCGGGCAGTGGGCGGGTGACGGCGACGTGGGCCATAGGAAGCGGTGGATCAGGAGGTGGGTGGGGATGAGGAAGTAGAGCGCATCAGCGAACGGACGTCCCGGCACCAGGCATCGACCAGCGGGCGCTCGGCGTCTGGAAAACGTCCGGCGGCGATGAGGGCGTCGTAGCAGGCACGCAGGTTGTCCGCGGCGGCGTGCGGCGCGGCGTCCAGGTCGAGCCCCTCCAGTATCTCGGTGATGCCGACATTATGCAAGTAGCCGGGCACCTCGTCCTCGAAGTCGCGCATCAGGTCGTGTTCGTTGCGCTCCTGCACCACCTCCGACGCGTGAAAGACGACGCCCTGCTCCATCGCCCACAGGCAGCGCTGCGCGACGAAGCTGCGCCAGATGTCCGTCATGCGAAACGTGCAGTGGCTGGGCAGATACATCAGCGGCCACGCGGGCGGCCACCACCACGTGCTCTGACTGTTGAACGGGCACCACGTGCCGGGGGGCAGCCACACGCTCGGACGGCGGTCGAAGCGCACGTCCCGGTCCAGCGTGAGGCGCCAGACGGCATCCACGTCGGGCGACCCATCGGCGAGGCCTTGCTGGATGGGGGACTCGACGGCTCGGAGCGGAGCGTCCTCGTGCGCGTACGTCGCCGGGTTGCGGATCTGATCCAGCGGAAAGCCGCGCGGCCAGATGTGCTCGTCCGTAAAGAGGCGAAAGACGTTGCACCACGGACGGGGCGCGACGGCCTCGGCCTTTACTTTCTGCGCGCGGGGCTGCCAGGTTGCGTTCGGGGCGTTGTCGTCGTCCGTCTCGTAGATACAGGCCGCCCCCTGCTGCATCGCCAGCAGGTAGCCGAGGTTTTTGCGGGCGTAGTGCCCGGTCGGCAGCCGGTCGGCGAGGGTGAACGGAAGCGCCTGCTGGGCGTCGAGTGGGACGAACTGCACGCCCTCCAGGTCGAAGTGTGGCGGCCCTTTGGCATCACCGATGACGACGAGCCGCCCGTCGGTCTGCTGCAGCACGTCGTGGAGCGCACGGACGGCAGGCGTCGGCGCCTGGATGGTGGTGATGACGGCGGTGACGGGCGTATTCATGGCGCAACGCGCTCGGGTCTGGTTGCGCGCTGCTCCCGACGGAGTTGCCAGAGGATGCGGAGGGACTCGGTGATGCTGTCACCTCCGACGCCCGGGCTCGGGTTGGCGTAGGTGATCGGCACCTCGGTCCAGTTCCAGTCGTGCAGCATATAGCGGATCTCGGTCTGAAAGAAGTGCGCCCGGCTGCGCACGCCCCGGTCCACGACGAATTCGAGCGCCTCGCGGGTGAAGCACTCGAAGCCGCTCGTCATGTCCGTCATGCGGGTGCCGAGGACCGCGTTGGCGAGGAGCGTGCCCCCCTTGCTGATCCAGTAGCGCAACCAGGAGCCCGTATGACGCCCGCCCTCCCGAAAGCGGCTGCCCGCCACGAAGTCGACGCCTGTGCCCATCGCTTCGAGGAAACGGGGGATTTCGTCGGGCCGGTGGCTGAAGCCCCCATCCATCTCCAGGATCCAGTCGCACCCGGCGTCCAGCGCCGCCCGATAGCCCCGAAAATAGGCGTCCACCACGCAGCGGTTCTCGGGCGCCCAGATGAGGTAAATCCGCGGGTCGTGCTCTTCCTCTCCTTCGATCCGCTCGCGCGTCCGGTCCTGGCTTACGGTGTCCAATACGCAGAAGATGGCATCCTCCGGGCGGAGATAGGTCGAGACCTCCCGCAGAAACGCGGCGACGGTGCTCTCCTCATTGCCGAACGGCACCACGACGCCGAGACGCACGTCTTGGGGCACCGCCTCAATCATGGAATGTGGTCCCTCGACGTCCATCCCCCCAGATCGGTTGCTGGCTTCTACTGCGAGTTATGTCAATCACAAGATCCATCGCTACCTTGGTGTCTTGACGAGATCGAGTTACAAACTATGAGATGTACACGTTGAGGATACTTCGCAGACTTCCAAGTGGCAAACTGCTCACGTTGAGCACACTCGCCTGCTTCGTGGCGTTGCTATTGTATGGGGTTACCTGGATGAATGCGCCGCTATCGACGAGTGACACGCCGAGCTATCAGGCGGTCGGCGCTGATCTGGCCGATGGTTCGTTGGACGCGCTCCACCTTCGGGCGCCCGGCTATGGCCTGTTTCTTTTGGCCACAGGGTCCCACAAGGATCTTGGCAGACCCCTCTTTTGGGCAACCCTCGTGGTGTACCTTTGCGCCGTCTTGCTACTGACAGACATCGCCAGGCGAAAGGGCCTCCCTGACCGATATGCGTATGCGATTCCAGGTCTGCTACTGCTCCCTCCCTTCATCGATAGCACGGCCTACGCGCTCTCTGAGGCGCTAACCGGTTTTCTGCTGGCCCTCGCGCTATGGCTGTTCGTCCTCGCGAGAGACCGGCGCTTGCTGTACATCGCATGCGGACTGGTGCTGGGGGCCGCAGGCCTCGTGCGGCCCACCTATCAGCTTGCCTTTATCGTCTTCGCACTACCGCTCGCGGTGAAAGGGCAATGGCGCGCTTCCGCTCTGCTCTCGGCATCCTTCGTACTCATCGTAGGTGGATACTGCCTGTTGAATTATGCAAAGTTCGACTACTTCGGCGTCACCCCTGCGCTGGGCTTAAACTTAAGCACGCAAACCGTCCCTCTGATCGATCAATTGCCCGAGAGTCAGATCAAAAGTATACTCATCGATGTGCGAGATAAGGACCTCGTGGAAGGCACGAGCAAGACGGGAAAGATGTACATCTGGCGAGCATATCCGAGGCTCGTAGAACAGACGGGGCTCGGACTGGCTGAGCTGAGCGCGAAGATGCAAGACATAAACCTCAGCCTGATTGTCCAGAATCCACTCACGTACCTGAAAGAGGTCGGCGAGGCGTTCGTTATCTACTGGTTTCCTACGGTCACCAGACCGTCCATGATGGGTAGCGGGTTTTTGAAGCTACTCTGGACTGCCCTGCACTTCGCGTTTATCCTACTCTTTGGGATCACCCTGATCGTGTTCCTGGGCAGCTTCCTTCTGAAACCCGGTTATGCGTGGTCGTCCCTTCCTCCCGTGTATTTCGTGATGCTCCTCACCATTTTCTACACCGCTCTCATCTCTTGCCTCGTCGAAGTCGGCAATCCGCGCTATCGAGTGCCGACCGACGGTTTTATCGTTCTGGTTATCCTCTTTGGCGTGGATTACTGGCAGAAGACCCGGGAACGACTTGCCTAGTGCACCATCCAGCCATCTCTTGGTCAGTCCGTGCGTCGCTGGCGCCGCCGGCCGGCGTTCCCGGATCTCGCCGTAGC
>JAAAOL010000058.1 GCA_009908885.1 Bacteroidota bacterium
GAGTCGTTCATGGCGTTGCGGGCGAACTTGTAGAGGTCGCCCTCCGGCGTGACGCCGACGAGGAACTGCTCGCCCGAGCCGTCCTCGCACACGATGAGGTCGCCCCAGGGCGCCACGGTGAGGTTGTCCGCGTTGTCGATGATGGCGCCGTCGTTGGGTTCGACGAACAGCTCCAGCGTGCCGGGCGCGTCGGCCTCGGCGCGCGTGCCTTCGTCGGCGCCGGGCACATACCGCCAGATCTGTCCTTTCCTGGCGCGCCCGCCGTTGGTGCAGGCGAAGAAGACCGCGCCCTCGCCGTACCACATGCCCTCGCCCCGGGCAAAGCGGGCCGCTCCGGCGTCGAACCCGCGCAGGCGGAGGTCGTCCTCGGGCGCCTCGACGTCGTCCAGGTCGATCCAGGTGACGGCCATCGGGACGCCGGGCTGCACCGTCTGCCGCTTCCAGTTGCGGGTGTCGAGGCTGGGCCGCCCCTGGAGGACGAGCGCCTGCAGGCGGCCGCCCCGCGCCAGCTCGCCCGGCACGTCGGGGAGGTAGCGGTAGATGAGTCCGTCGTGCCGGTCCTCCGTCTGGTAGACGATGCCGCTGGCCGGGTCCACCGCCACGGCCTCGTGGTTGAAGCGGCCCATGTGGACGAGGGGCACTGGCTCCACCGTGCCCATCTCGGCGGAGGCGGGCACCTCGAAGTTGTAGCCGTGGTCGGCGATGAGCGTCTCGCCCGCGCGCTCCACCGTCTCCTCGCAGGAGATCCACGTATTCCACGGCGTCGGCCCGCCCGCGCAGTTGCGGATCGTCCCGGCCAGGCTCAGGTACTGCCGCTCGACCGTCTGCGTGCGGGTGTCATAGACGACGGTGGTCGTCCCGCCCATGCACGGCTGACCGGCGGCAGTCCCGCCGTCGTAGCACAGGCGCGCGTCGAGGTCGGCGTAGCGGGCGTGACCGGGCCCGAAGGGGCCTTCCTCGGCGTCGGCCGTGTGGCTCACCTCGTGGTTGCGGACCAGCAGCGTCCGCCCGTCCGGGCCGGGAAAGGCCGCCATCCCGTCGGGGCGGTGCGGCACCAGGAAGCCGTCGTCCATCGCATCGCCGAAGCGGGAGAGGATGTGGTACGAGAAGCCGTCGGGCAGGTCCATGACGCCCGCGGGGTCCGGCAGGAGCGGCCCGTAGCTGTACGGCGCCTCGTGCCAGGCGCTCGGCCGGTGCGTGGCGAAGGCGGCGAGGCGATGTAGTCCGCCGAAGCCCATCGTGAAGGCGCCAGCGGTACGGAGGAAGTGGCGGCGGGAAACACTCATCGCAACGAATATGGCGTAGGACAGATGACGGCGAAGCGGGGGTGTGCTTTGAAAGATAACTCAAGTGGTGTCCTTCCACGTACGGCAGCACGAGACCACGGACCGCTTGCCCCGCACCTGATCCGGGGATGCGGGGGCAGACCGCGAAAACCACTCGTTCTGGCAGTCTGCCGTCCGCGGTCTGCGGTCACAGGGCAACAGTGAGTTTATCTCACAACGTGGGTTAAAGGTATCGCTGCTGCCGAAAACGTGCCGTTATCATTCTGTTTCCCTTGACGACTGCCTCCTGTTTCTTCTAGATTTAACGGTCGGGAATCGCGGGCCGCGCTACCTTCCGCGCTCTTTTGGCATGTCCTACCGCCCCTTCGCGTCGCCTGGATCGATGAACCGTTCTTATACCTCGTGGTGGAGCCCCAGCCTGGGCCGAGACATGGAGTTGCTCGTCTTCGGCCATGCGGGCACGCCCATCCTCGCCTTCCCCTCCAGCATGGGCCGCTTCCATGAGTGGGAAGACTTCGGCATGGTCGGTGCCCTCCACCATCAGCTCACGCATGGGCTCAATCAGCTCATCTGCGTCGACTCCGTAGACCACGAGAGCTTCTACAACAAACACGTCGACCCCTATACCCGTATCCAACGGCACCGCCAGTACGAGCGCTACGTCTTCGACGAGGTGCTGCCCTTCGTCCGCCATCGCGGGGGCGACTTCGTCATCGCGGCGGGGGCGAGCTTCGGGGCGTACCACGCGGCCAACGTCGTGCTGAAGCGGCCCTGGGCCTTCGGCAAGCTGATCGCCATGAGCGGCGCCTTCGACGTCAAGCCCTTCATGGACGGCTTCTACGACGACAACGTGTACTTCAGCAACCCGGTCGATTACCTGCCGGGGCTCGACGACGCGCGCACCCTGGAGGCGCTCCGCCGCAGCCACCTGATCCTGACGGCGGGCGACCACGACCCGTGCAAGGGCGCCAACGATTACCTCAGCCGGCTCCTCTACGAGAAGGACATCCCGCACACCTATCACGTCCTGCCCGGCGTCTTCGGGCACGACTGGCCCTGGTGGCGCGACCTCATCCAGCAGCACGTCGGCTGACGCTTTCCCGCCCTCTTCTTTTTCGAATCCTCCCCTTCCAATGCCTCGATCCATTCGCAACATCGGCGTCCTCCGTGGTATGGAGACGACGTTCCCCGACGGGCTCATCCCGCACATCAACGACACGTACGGCGCCGACGGCATCCACGCCGAGTTCGTGCAGCTCGACCACGTCTCGATGGCCGCCGATCCCGGCTACGCCGTCCTGCTCGACCGCATCTCGCACGAGGTGCCGTTCTACCGGTCCTACCTGAAGTGGGCCGCGCTGAAGGGCACCTACGTGGTCAACAATCCCTTCTGGTGGAGTGCTGACGACAAGTTCATCGACAACGTCATCGCCGAGGCGGCGGACGTGGCGGTGCCGCGGAGCGCGATCCTGCCGCACAAAGAGCACCCGCCGAACACGGACGCGGAGAGCTTCCGCAACCTCACCTTCCCGATGGACTGGGACGCCCTCATCGACTACATCGGCTTCCCGGCCTTCCTGAAGCCGTACGACGGCGGCGGCTGGCGCGGCGTGACCAAGGTGCGCACCCGCGAAGAATTGCTCGCGGCCTACGACGCCTCGGGGACCGACTGCATGATGCTCCAGGAGGGGATCGAGTTCGAGGACTACTTCCGGTGCTACGGCGTGGGGCGGCGCGACGTGCGCGTCATGCGCTACAACCCCGCCGCCGACAACGCCCAGACCCGCTACACCGAGGTCGACCCGTCGCCCATCGACCCGGCGATGCGGGCGCGCGTGGAGCGCGACGTGCTGGCCCTCTGCACGGCCCTCGGCTACGACTTCAACACGGTCGAGTTTGCGGTGCGCGACGGCATCCCCTACGCCATCGACTTCATGAACCCGGCCCCCGATGCCGACTACCACACCGTGGGCGCGGAGAACTACGACTGGGTGATCCGCACCGTGGGCGCCTTCCTCGTGGAGAAGGCGCTGGAAGACCGCACGCCCCGCCCCTTCACCGCTCACGGCGCGCTCGAACCGACGGCGGCCTGACGCACGTCCCTGCCCCGACCCCCGACACCCATGCGTGACCTGCTTCAGCCCGCTATCACCGCGTACCACCGCCTCATCGAGCGCGACCTCGCCGCCGCGGAGGACCAGTTAGAGATGCTGCGCCGCCTCCAGCTGGAGCGCAAGGCCACCTTCGGCGAGCGGCCCATGGCCCACAGCCTGCGCCCCACGTTTCTGACCGAGGCGCTCTACAACAACGTGCAGGACACCGTCTACCTGATCCGGCAGGCCGTCCTCCGCATCGCGGCGGCCTTCTTCAACGACGAGGACGTGCTGCGCGACGGGCTCGGCCTCCAGGAGTGGGAGCTGGAGCTGGCGGCGCTCCCCACCAACGTCATCCGCCTCTCGGCGCTCTCGCGGATGGACGCCTTCCTCACGGCGGACTCGTTCAAGTTCGTGGAGATCAACGGCGAGAGCCCGGCGGGCATCGCCTACCTGCACGAGCTGGCCCGGATCTACCGCGAGCTGCCCCTCTTCCAGGAGTTCACCGGCCTCCATCCGGTGCGCTTCGTCTCCCCGATGGAGCACACCCTCGCGGCGATGGCGCTGATCTACCACGAGCAGTTCGACGGGCGGGAGGAGCGTCCGGCCATCGCCATCGTGGACCGGCTGGACGTGCCCACGATCCACGAGTTCAACCTGCTGCACGACTACTTCGAGCGGATGGGCTACCCGTGCGAGGTCGTGGACCCGCGCGCGCTGGAATGCCGCGACGGCTGGATCGTGGCGAACGGGCGCCGCATCGACATCCTGTACCGGCGGCTCCTGCTGAATGAGTTCTACGAGATGCGCGACGAGTGCCCCGCCTTCCTGGAGGGCTACCGCGCGCAAAAGACCTGCTACCTCAACTCGTTCCGCAGCAAGCTCGTCCACAAGAAAGCCATCTTCGCCTTCCTCACCGACGAGCGCTACACGGACGTGCTGACGCGGGAGCAGCGCGAGGCCATCCGGCAGCACATTCCCTGGACGCGCCGCCTCCGCGAGCAGCGCACCATGTTTCGCGGGCTCAAGATCGACCTCGTGCCGTTCGTGCGCGCCAACCGGCAGTACTTCGTCATCAAGCCGAACGACGAGTACGGCGGCAAAGACGTCGTCCTCGGCTTCGCGGCCGACGACGCGGCGTGGGACGATGCGCTCCAGCGGAGCCTCGCGGGCGACTACGTCGTTCAGGAGGCGGTCGACATCCACCGCGAGCCGTTTCTGGTCAAGACCGACGGCGGCTGGGAGCACGTGCCCACCATCATCGACCTGGACCCGTACATGAACGGGCCGCTGATGGGCGGCTGCCTGACGCGCACCTCGGCGTCCAACCTGGCCAACGTCACGGCGGGCGGGGGCACCCTGCCCATGTTCATCCTGCGCCACACCTACGAGGACATCCACGCCGACTGATCGTGCACCCGCTGCTGTCCATATCGACGCCGACGCCCGTTCGGATCGCGCTGCTCGACCTCTACGATGGCGAGCCGAACCAGGGCATGCGCGCCCTCCGCGAGTTGCTGGCCGCCGCCGAGGCCGCCACGCCCGGCGTCACCTTTCAGCTCGACGCGTTCGACGTGCGGGCGAAGGATGAAGTGCCGGATCTGCGTTACGACCTGTACGTCTCCTCCGGCGGGCCCGGCAGCCCGTTCGACGGCGAGGGCACGGCGTGGGAGCTCGACTACTTCCGGTGGATGGAGCGCGTGTGGAATTACAACGCCAACGCGCCGGACCGCCCGAAGCACGTGCTCTGCATCTGCCACTCGTTCCAGATGATGTGCCGCCTCTTCGACGTGGCCGAGGTGACGCGCCGCCGCTCGCCCTCGCTGGGCATCTACCCGGTGCACAAGACGGAGGCCGGAATGCGCGAACCGCTCTTCGACGACCTGCCGGACCCGTTCTTCGCGGCCGACTTCCGGCGGTGGCAGGCCGTCGAGGCGCGACGCGACCACCTGCAGGACCTCGGCGCAGCGATCCTGGCGCGCGAGAAGAAGCGCCCGCACGTCGACCTCGAACGGGCCATCATGGGCATCCGCATCTCGCCCGAGATCGTCGGCGTGCAGTTTCACCCCGAGGCCGACCCGCCCGGCATGCGCGTGCACTTCCGCAAGCCGCCGCAGCGCGTCACCCTGGTCGACAAGATCGGGGAGCGGAAGTACGAGCGCCTGCTCCACCGGCTCGACGACCCGACGTACCTGATGCCGACGTACCGCCGGGTCATCCCGCACTTCCTCCGCGATGCTATCCGGGCGGCCCGTCCTGAGGAATCCGCTTCGGTGGACGGATGACCGAGCGCGAGATCATGGCCTACCACCGGGCGGCCTCGCTGCGGGGGACGCTCCGGCTGCGGCGGCTGCATTCGGACGCGCTCGGCCTGCGCAAGCCGTTCTACGTGTACGAGCCGCCGGGCCTGGCCGGGGCGGAGCGCGTGCCGATGGTCTACCTCCTTCGCGGGCACGAGCGCGAGTGGGTCAACGTGGAGGAAGACGCCTCGCGCCAGCGCACGTCCATCGAGAAGCTGGACCGCGCCATCGCAGCAGGTGAGCTGCCGCCGCTCGTCGCCGTCATGCCGGGGCTCAACAGCACCGACAACCACGTGCCCTCGCTCGGCATCGACATGGTGGGCCCCGGGCCCGAGCGCCGACGGGGGCTGGGGACGGGCCGCTTCTGGACGTTCCTCACCGACGAACTCATCCCTCGCCTCGACCGGGACTATCCCCAGACGCAGGGCGGCCTGCGGCTGGGCGTCGGCTTCTCGCTGGGCGGATACACCGTCAGCCTGCTGGCCCTGCTGCGCCCCGGCTGGCTCGACCACGCCGCCATCTACGACGGCCTGCTGATGTGGCCGGGCCACGACGACCCGCGCGCCGCCCCCGAGGCGACCGGTGCGGACTGCCAGGATCCGGTCTGGTGCACGGCGTCCATCTTCGACGCGGCCTTCGGCGCCCCCCGCGACCTGCAGGCCATGCACCGGTGGAACGCCACCGACCGGCTGCTGGACGCTTCGCCCGCCTACCTCCAGGAGTTACAGACGACGACCTTCTGGGTCGGCTGCGCGCCTGCGGACAAAGATCGGGGCAACCGGGATCGCGCGCGCTACTTCGTAGAACTGCTACGCGACCGGGATCTGCCGCTCGGCTTCGAGCGCGTCATCATTCATCCTCAGGCCGCCCACACCTGGCACTGGGCCGACCGCTTTTTGCTCACCGTGCTCCGCCGGAGCCTGAGCGGATCGGAGCGATGAGAGGGGCCGCGCGGTTCACGACTCGGGCAGGAGCGAGCGGACCGTGTCGCGCAGGTCGTCGAGGGTGTACGGCTTCTTGATCAGCGCGTCGAACCCTTCGCGGGCGTACAACTCGCGGTGCTGCGGCATCACATACGCCGTAAACGCGACGACCGGCGCGCTGAAGTCGGGCAGCGCGTGCAGCTTGCGGAGGACCTCGACGCCGCTGAGCGAGCCCGGCATCTGGATGTCGAGGAGCACGATGTCGACGTGATGCTCCGCGATGAAGTCGAGCGCGGCCTGCCCGCTGGATACCATCGCCACCTCGTAGTGGG
>JAAAOL010000449.1 GCA_009908885.1 Bacteroidota bacterium
GATTCTGGTAAAGTCGGGTATGATCCTGGTAAACTATCCGGTGCGATGCAGGCGGTCTCTGCCCAGTGTCATGACCAAAGATGCTGAGACCAATGGCGTCTTTCAGTGTCTCCGTCGTGCCGTGTGGGTGAATAACCATCTCCAGGTCTGGCTGCTGTCACTGGGTGCCTCGTTCGTCACGACGGAATGCGTGCGGTAAAGAAGGGGCTAGTCCGCACTCCGTGAGGTGCGTTCCCGCAATCCCTGATAGAAAGCCTGGAGCTGGCGCAGTCGAAACGCATAGTCGGCGTGGCACGCCGCCCCCATCGCCTGGACAAGCCCGCCGCCCTCGCCCGTCGCGTTCTCTTCAAGGATGACGAGAATATGCTCTCGCAGCGGGGAGGTCCTGAGTAGTGGCGCCACGTCGCGGCCGTAGATCCGTGCTCCGGCCACCCGGTAGTCGAAGGTCTCCTCCTCCAGAAGGTCCGCGTGCTCATCGTAGAGGCGCCCGCCCGCGACGTCGTGGTAGGCCATCATGATCGTGCAGAGGTCCGCCGCATCCTTCCTGCGGCGCCGGGGCGCCTCGTTCCAGGCGATGAGCTTGAGGATGGCCAGCCCCGGCAGCGACGCCACCCGCACCGGAGGACCGTCGTCGGCGACGATGCCGACGGCCGCCTCATACACCTCGTCGTAGCCCAACACGGACATCGGCCTCGCGTGCTCTGGCCACGCGACCGTGTGGCCACCCTCCGTAATCTCCCCGAACGGGACGATGTCGAGAATGAGGTCGTCGCGGCGCACGCGGTGGGGCGCTCGGCCCGGCTCGAAGCCGTGCGCCTCGCAGAGTCTCGCCAGCACAGCGTCGTATTCGTCCCACGACGCAACGGCGATGGCGGCGTCGACGTCCTTCGTCGTGCGCAGATGACGCACGCCGTGGACGTGCCGGAGGAGCAGATCGAGCGCCGCGGCCCCGATGACGAAGAAGTCGACGCGCTCGGCGGCGCAGGTCTCCCGCAGGAGGGCGAGCGCGGGCCAGAGATTCTCGATTGCTCGCCGGTCGACCCGAACGGTTTCAATCATGGCTCTTCTCCACATCCTCCTCGACGTGGCGTTCCCGCAAGAGGGCCGCCACCTCGGCGTTGCGGGGCGCACCGCTGGCGACGAGGTCGGCGTAGGCGAGCAGGTCAGGGACGCGGCCTCCGGCGAAGCGGTCCGGGAGGGCGTCTTCGAGCGGTAGCGGCCAGAAGGAGCGCACCACCTCCAGAGGGCCTTCGTCGTCCGGCACGACGCGCAGGTGCCGCATGAGGTCGGACCGCGGGCGGCGGGAGTAGATCGTGAGGCGCCCTGGCGACAGGTACCCGGTTGCGAGAGCCGCCGCGGGCTCGCCGCCCCAGCGCTCGTGCGCTCCGTCCAGACCAAGGTCTTGCCAGTGGGCGAAGCGCTCCGGCTCGGTGAACCGAAACGTGCCCATCGACAGCTTCGGGCGAAGGTTTTCGGCGTAGCGCTCCGTCCAGCGGTCGAGTAGGCCCGGCGGGTCTCGCAGGCGCCGCGCCGTGCGGCTGAGCCGTACGAGGTAGTCCAGGCGTTCGAGGTCCTTTACCGTGTACTGGACGACGCCGTGTGAGGCGCCCGACAGGGCCGCGAGGTCGCGGTACGGCCGGGCCACCCACTCGGGGCAGAGCAGGAGGACGAAGATGACCTTCAGCCCCTCGCCCTTGAACGCCCGGATGGGGACAGCATCGCCCGAGCGTTTCCGGCGCCTGCCTTCGACGTGGACGAGGAGTGGCGGCCGTTCGATGTGGCAGTTGCCGGAGGCGTCCGCGTAGTTGACCCGGCGCGCCCGGAGCGCCTCGGCGACGGCGGGCTGGATGTGGCCGGTCAGCACGACATGCGTCTGGCGGCCTTCGTCCGGCAGCGTCTCGGCGAGCCGGGCCGCGGTGGCCACGTTGAGGTGGCGCCTCAGGATGGCAATAAATGTACGAGCCGAGTGTCAGCCGTTCCAGCGTGGAAGGGGCCGCGTTCTTCTCGGGGATGCCAACAGGGTAGAAAACAGCGTGGGGCCGTGCGCTGCATGGCAATTACAGCGGTTTCATGACGTAGACGGCCCGCTCCACAACGGGCCACGTGCTGCCGCGCTCGTCGGGGTCCACGACGAGCAGCTCGATCCCCGTCAACCCGCAGAGGGTCAACCGGATCTTCTCCGGTGTGACGACGCCGGACGCACGCGGGTCAGGTAGACCAGCGCCACGAAGTCGTACGCCGCGTGGGCGAGGACGGGCACCAGAAGGTTGTCGGTATAGACCAGCAACGCGCCGAGGTAGACGCTGACCAGTGCTGCATAGGCGGCATACGTGAGCGAGAGATAGTGGGCGAGGCCGAATGCCACGCTGGTCAGGGCGATCGCGCCGGACAGGCCCACGACCGGGACCAGGCCCGTCTGCATCACGCCGCGAAAGAGGGCCTCCTCACCGATTCCAGCCAGCGCCGAGATGACAGCCAGGTCGAGGAGCGTGCACCGGGAGAGGCGGTCCGTGAACTCGTCCATCGTGCGGCGCAGGCGGACGAGCGGCGGCCACGAGGAGCGGACCGCCAGGGCCAGGGCCGCGAGCATCGGCCCGCAGGCGAGGAGGCCCCAGGCGACGGCCGGCCCCGTAAGATGCCACCCCTGGAAGGCCGGCACGCCGAGCAGGGCGCCCAGGCCCCAGGCGAGGAGCACGAGGCCGCCCTCGACGGCGATCGCCAGTACCACGATGTGCCGGTGCTCCATCGTCTACGCCCGAATCCGTTCGTTCGAGGAGTGCGCTTTCCGTGCTCCCCGTAAGGTACGGCTCGCTGCGGACCAAGGAGAAGCCAGTCCCGGCGACGCGGCGGCATCGAACCGGAATCGCCGATTCTCCACGGTTCTCTCCGGGGGTTTCTTCGTAGGTTACTCCTGTGCATTCGACCGGGGCGCATGCGTCCCGCGAGAACGGGCTCGAATACCGGAGACGTGGTATGGCAGCGCTCGCAGACATGGGGGGAACCGGTTCCAGGGCAGCGCCGACGGCGGGGCGGCTGGACGATGTGGAGCAGCCGTGGACGCAGGAGGCCGAGGCCGTCGTCGCATCGCTCGACGTCGATCCGGCGCGCGGCCTGTCGTCGGCGCAGGTGGCGCGGCGCCGGGCGCACTACGGGCCGAATCAACTCCGGGAGCACCAGCGGCGCAGCATCTGGCGCATCCTGCTCGACCAGTTCAAGAGCCTCATCATCGGGCTCCTCTTCGCCGCCGCGGTCGTGGCCTTTGCGTTCGGCGAGACGCTGGACAGCGCCGCCATCCTGGCCGTCATCGTCATCAGCGCCGCCATCGGCTTCGTGACGGAGTGGCGGGCGGTGCGCTCCATGGAGGCCCTCTTTTCGCTGGGCCGGGTGAGCACCCGTGTCCGGCGCGACGGCGCGACCCGAGAGATCCCGGCAGACGACCTCGTTCCCGGCGACGTCGTGGTGGTCGAGGGCGGCGACGTCATCACCGCCGACCTGCGCCTGGTCGAAAGCTCCAAGCTGCAGGCCGACGAGTCGGCGCTGACGGGCGAGAGCGTTCCGGTCGGCAAGGACGTCGCCCCGGTGGCGCCCGACGCCGTCCTCGCCGAGCGGTCGTCGATGTTGTACAAAGGCACCGCCGTCACGCGCGGGGCGGGCGTCGGCGTCGTGGTGGCGACGGGGATGGATACCGAGTTGGGCGGCATCTCGGCGCTGGTGGAGGAGGCCGAGCAGGAAGCTACGCCCCTCGAAAAGCGCCTCGACCGCCTCGGGCACAAGCTGATCGGGGTAACGCTGCTGATTGCCGCGTTCGTCACGATCAGCGGCGTCGTCACGGGCAAGGCGCTCATCCTCATGATCGAGACGGGCATCGCGCTGGCCGTCGCCGCCATCCCGGAGGGCTTGCCCATCGTCGCCACCATCGCGCTGGCGCGCGGGATGCGGCGGATGGCCCGGCGCAACGTCCTGATCAACCGCCTCTCCGCCGTCGAGACGCTCGGGGCGACCAGCGTCATCCTGACGGACAAGACCGGCACCCTCACCGAAAATCGGATGACCGCGACGCGCCTGGTCGTGCCGTCCGGCCCGGTGACGATCACCGGCGAAGGGCTGGAACTGGAGGGCGACTTTCGTCGGGGCGACGCCCCCATCGACCCGCTGGAGCATGACGAAGTGCGGATGGCGCTGGAGGTCGGCGTCCTCTGCAACGACGCGACGCTGACCGAGGCCGCCCCGGAGGAGACGCCGGCGAACGGGACCGACCGCGCACAGGATGAGCCGACCGTCCAGGTATCGGGCGATCCCACGGAAGTGGCGCTGCTCGTCGCCGGGGCCAAGGCCGGGCTGCACCGTCCCGAACTGGTCGACCGGCAGCCGGAGGTGCGAGAAGACGCCTTCGACCCCGACCTCAAGATGATGGCGACGTTTCACGAGGCTGAGGGGCGCTATCGTGTGGCGGTGAAGGGCGCGCCGGGCGAGGTGCTGCGCGTCTGCACGTCCGTCCTGCAGGGCGCGTCAGAGCAGCCAATGGACGACGAAGCGCGCGCGGCGTGGCTCGACCGCAACGACGCCCTCGCCGCCGACGGGCTCCGCGTCCTGGCCCTGGCGACCAAAACGGTGGAGACGACCGATGCCGAACCGTACGAAAACCTCACCTTCATCGGCCTCATCGGGCTGATGGACCCGCCGCGCGACGACGTGCGCGATGCCATCGCGGCGTGCAAGGGCGCAGGCATCCGCATCGTCATGGTGACCGGCGACCAGGCGATTACGGCCCGCGGCATCGGGCAGGCGGTGGGTCTCGTGGAGGGCGACGCACCGCCGGTGGTCACGGGCCGCCAGCTCGAAGCGGCGGGCGGCGTCGGCGCAGGCGGAGCAGGGCAGGCGCACGTGGCGACGCCGATTTTCGCCCGCGTCTCGCCCCGGCAGAAGCTGGACCTCATCGCCCTCCATCAGCAGACCGGGAGCGTCGTGGCGATGACCGGGGACGGCGTCAACGATGCGCCGGCGCTGAAGAAGGCCGACATCGGCATCGCGATGGGGCAGCGTGGCACGCAAGTGGCGCGCGAGGCGGCGGACATGGTGCTGCAGGACGACGCCTTCTCCAGCATCGTCGCGGCGGTGGAGCAGGGGCGCGTCATCTTCGGCAACATCCGGGCATTCATCGTCTACCTGCTCTCGTGCAACGTGAGCGAGGTCATGGTGGTCGGCCTCGCGTCGTTCATCGGGATGGCGCTGCCCATCCTGCCGCTGCAGATCCTGTTTCTGAACCTGGTCACCGACGTGTTTCCAGCGCTGGCGCTCGGCATGGGTGAGGGCGACCCGGACGCGATGGAGCGTCCCCCGCGCGACCCGAAGGAGCCCATCATCGGGCAACGGCATTGGCTTCACATCGGCGGCTACGGGCTCGTCATCACGGGCGCCGTGCTGGGGGCGCTGGCGCTGGCCCGGTCGTGGCTGGGGATGGACGTGGAGGCCGCGGTCACCGTCTCGTTCCTCACCCTGGCCTTCGCGCAGCTCTGGCACGTGTTCAACATGCGCGATCGGGGCTCGCATCCGCTGCGCAGTCAGATCACGCGCAACCCGTACGTCTGGGCCGCGCTCGGCCTCTGCATCGTCTTGCTCCTGGGAGCAGTGTACGTCCCCGGCATCTCGACCGTGCTCGACGTCCATCCGCCCGGGTGGGCCGGATGGGGCCTGGTGCTGGGGATGAGCTTCATTCCGCTGGTGCTCGGCCAACTCTACAAGGGCTGGGGCGCCGCTCCGGAGTCATCTCGGGACTAATGCGGTTTATTCGTATTCGCCTGGCGATGTCCGCATAGCTGAACACCTGGTGCGTGATGGGTAAGCGGGAGGGGGCACTGCTGAAGCGTCTGCGCTTGCATGTCACGCAACACGGATCACGCACCACGCAACACGCAATACGCATCACCTTCTCAGCGTTGCGACCATCGCCAGGCAAAAGCAGGAACGGAACATTCCTCTGCGCTCCATGACAGGGAGTTCACGTGCGGAGGTATCTCGAAACGCCGCGGCGTAGTCGGCGTCACAGTAATTCCTCTCGCCCTCGTCCATCGCCACCTGCCGCCCGCTGCCATGTCTCCGCTCCGCTGTGCTTCGCTCTTCGTCGCCGCGCTGCTCTTCGTCGCCGCGCTGCTCTTTGTCGCCCCGCTCCACGCGCAGCAGGCCGACTACGGCACGACCGACTTTCCCAACTCGGGGGCGGCGGAGGCGCAGGCGCCGTTCCTGCGCGGTTCGAGTACGTGGATGCCCGCGCCGCTTTCCAGGAGGCGCAGCGGATCGACCCGGACTTCGCGATGGCGTACTGGGGCGAGGCGATGACCCACAACCATCCCATCTGGATGCGCCAGGACCGGGCGGCGGCGGTGGCCGCCCTGGAGAAGCTGGCCCCCACGCCCGAGGCGCAGCTGGCCGCGGCACCGACGGCGCGTGAGCAGGACTACCTGCGCACCCTGCACGTGCTCTTCGGCGTCGGAAAAGACGACCCGGCCGCAAAAGAGGCTCGCGACGATGCCTACGCCGAGGCGATGGGCGAGATGACCACGCGGTACCCGGACGACCTCGACGCGCAGGCCTTTCACGCCCTCGCCATTCTGGGGACGGCGCACGAGGGGCGCGACTTCGCCACCTACATGCGGGCAGCGGCCATCGTGGAGGAGGTGTTCGACGCCAACCCGCAGCATCCGGGTGCGGCGCACTACCTGATCCACGCCTACGACGACCCGGTCCATGCGCCGCTCGGCCTGCGTCCGGCGCGCGTCTATGCCTCCGTAGCTCCGGCGGCCTCGCACGCGCTTCACATGCCGTCCCACATCTTCTTCGCCCTCGGCATGTGGGACCAGGGCGCGGCGTCGAACGTGGATTCGTACGAAGCGGCCCGGGCGACGACGGACCGGCGCGGCGAGCCGCTGAACGGGCACGGCTACCACGCGCTGCAGTGGCTCGCCTACGCCCGCGCCCAGCAGGGCCGGTACGAGGATGCCTTCGCCGTGGTCGACACCGCCCTCCAGCACGCCGAGGCGTTCGAGGGCGTCGCCACGGGCTATGAGCGCTACATCCAGCACACCTTCCCGGTGATGGTCGCGCTGGAGACCGAGCGGTGGACGGCGCTGGAGGCCTACCCCGTCGACGCGACGGCGCTGAATCCGAAGATGGAGGCGACGGTGTGGGCCGCGCAGGGCATCGCGGCATTGCGTACGGGCGATCACCCGGTGGCCGAAGAGCTTCTCACAAAGGCCCAGGCGGCAGCCGAGCGGGCGGACGCGCCGGAGGAGGCGCGCATTCCGGTGCTGCAACTGCGCGCGCTGCTGGCGCTCGACGCGGGAGATACCGACGCTGCGCTCGCCGACCTGGAGGCCGCGGCCACGCGGGAAGACGCGCTGCCGCTCCGCTTCGGCCCGCCCTGGCCGCTGAAGCCGACGCACGAACTCTTCGGCGAGGTGCTGCTCACGCTGGACCGTCCGGCGGAGGCGCAGGAGCACTTCGGACGGTCCCTGGAGCGGTATCCCCGCCGTGCGCGGTCCGTCTGGGGGCGCGCCCGGGCGGCCGCACAGGCGGGGCATTCCGAAGCTTCGCAGGAGGCACGGGCCGCACTGGCCGAGATCTGGGCCGGGGCGGATGCGGACGTCCAGGCCCGGCTGGACGCCCTCTCGATCTCGACGACGGTGGGCGGATCTCGGTGACGCCGCACTGCTCGGGTAGACTCGCTACCTTCTTGCAACGCGATGGCGCCCCGGAAACTCCCCGGGTCGATCCGCGTCAACAAACGCTGTCGCAACCCACCGGTCTGACCCACTGGCGTCCACAGCCATGATCGCTTTGCAGCTTCACATCGACGCTTCTACGGGGCGACCGCTCTGCTCGCAGGCGGCATGGCTGGCTTTTCTGACGCCGCACGAACGGGCAGCCTAGCATATCGAGAGGCTCGGCACGTCCTCATCAGAGGTCCGTGCAGGTCACGAGTCATCGGGAGCGAGAACGTGGCGTCACGTCGCCGCAGCATCTGGTCCTCCTCAGCGCCGTCGTACGGACGGACAGTTCGCGTGGAGGTCCGCCGCCGCAGGCGATAGCCCACGGCACGACCGCGTAACCGCCGTCGTACGTCGCCCCCGCTCCCCTGATCTGCAGATCTCCCCCGAGGTCCCTTCCACACCGCGGGAGGGCTACGACCGAGTCGCCCCCGTCGCCCGCTTCTGTTTCGTGCACTCCCCGTCGCTCAGTACATGCAGACTCTTCTGTACCTGATTGGCTTTCTGGTCATCTGCCTGGCATCGCACCGGATCGGCCAGCTGTTTTCGCGCATCAAGCTGCCCTACATCACCGGCTACCTGTTCGCCGGGGCGCTGGTAGCGTCGTTCGGGCTGGATTTTATCCCGTCGGATGCCGCAGACCGACTGCGCTTCATCGACGAGATGTCGCTGGCGGTCATCGCCTTCGTGGCGGGGAGCGAGCTGTATCTGAAAGATCTGCGCAACCGGCTGCGGCGCATCGTGAGCACGGCGAGCGGCATCCTGGTGGTCGCGCTCGTGTTCGGCGGCGTCACCATCTACCTGCTGACCGACGTGATTCCGTTCACGCAGGGCATGGCGACGCCGAGCCGCATAGCCGTCGCATTGCTGGGCAGCACCGTGCTGCTGGCGCTCTCGCCGCCGTCCACCATCGCCGTCATCAAAGAGGTGCGGGCGCGCGGGCCGTTTACGTCGACCGCGCTCGGCGTGACGGTGCTGATGGACGTGGTCATCATCGTGCTCTTCGCCGTGAGCACCTCCATCGCCTCGGCGCTGCTGCTGGGCGTGTCGTTCAGCATCGGCTTCGTGGGCGTGCTGGCGCTGGACCTCGTGCTGGCGCTCCTCATCGGCTACGGTGTGGGGAAGGGGCTGCAGGCGCTCCTGGGCACGGGCTGGCCGAAGGGGCTGAAGACGGCGGTGATCGTGGGCGTCGGCTGGGGCATCTTCGCGCTGGCCGGGCAGGTCAAGGTCCTCTCGGCCGCGCACCTGCCGTTCGAGATCTACATCGAGCCGCTGCTGATCGCGCTCGTGGGCGGCTTCCTGGTGACCAACTTCACGTCGTTCCGGGCGGAGTTCGACGAGATCCTGCACGACATCGGTCCGGCGGTGTACGTGGCCTTCTTCACGCTGACGGGCATCTCGCTCAAGCTGGACATCCTGTGGGCCGTGCTGCCGGTGGCGCTGGCCCTCTTCGCCGTGCGGGCCGTCAGCATCTTCATCGGGGCCTACGCCGGGGGCGCGCTGTCGGGCGTGCCGGGGCGCATCAACCGGATCTCGTGGATGGCCTTCATCACGCAGGCCGGCATCGCGCTGGGCCTGGCGCGCGAGGTGGCCGTCCAGTTTCCGCCGCTGGGTGATGCCTTCGCCACGCTCATCATCTCGGTGGTGGTGCTGAACGAAATCTTCGGGCCGCTCTTCCTGAAGGCGGTGCTGCGGCGCGTGGGTGAGGCGCATCTGCCGGAGACGGGGCCGTCCGAAGAGACGCGCGAAGCCCTCATCCTGGGCGTCGAGAGCCAGTCGATGGCGCTGGCGCGGCTGCTCCGGGCGCACGACTGGGAGGTGACGCTGGCCGACACGGACGCCGAGCACCTGCGCCAGGTGGAGACCAACGGGTGGCCCACGCGGCACCTGCCCGACCTCACGGCGGAGCACCTGGACGCGCTGATTTCCCCGCGCACGCATGCCGTGGTCGCCCTCCTCGGCGACGATGCGGAAAACCTGCAGGTCTGCCGCCTCGCGTACGAGCGGTTCGGCATCCCGCGGATCGTGGCGCGGGTGCGCGACCTCTCCCTGGCGCCGCGCTTCCGTGACCTGGGCGCCTTCGTCATCGATACCGCCACGGCGCTCGTCACGCTGATCGACCAGGCCGTGCGCACGCCACAGTCGGCGGCGCTGGTGCTGCACCAGAACGGCGGGCGCGAGATCGCCCAGATTACCGTCAGCAACACCGATGTGGACGGGCTGCTCGTGCGCGACCTGCGCCTGCCCGAGGACGTACTACTGCTCGACATCGCCCGCGGCGGCAGCTCCGTGGTGCCACACGGCAACAGCCCGCTGCGCCTGCGCGACGAGGTGACGCTGGTGGGCAGCCAGGAAAGCCTCGACGACGTGACCCTCCGTCTCGGATATTGATAACAATTACATAATCAACATGGCACGCGATATGGGGCCATGTTCGAGTGCTAGATATGCGTGTATCACTTTGTGTATACAATTTCACGATCCACGGGAGAACCCGTCTGCGATCGATCCCGTATGCGCAACGAGCTTTTCAGGCAGCGCTGCCGAACCTGCTTTTCCTGACTACCATGGTTGCTTTTTCCTACCGCCTTTCCTCGCCGGTTCGGCTTCGTGGATGCACGCTAGTCGCGTGGCTCGCCTTTCTCACCCCGCTCGAACCCGACCGTACGGTGATCCCATCGGTATGCCGGGCGGCGGGTAAATAAGAGAAGGAATATACGAAGGTATTTATTCTTTCATCTGACGTTAGAGACGTTCGCATCGACATCATCGTTTCCGTAGATGAGGTCGGTAGCGGGTGCTACACCTCGTCCGTCCGTGTCGGTGGGCTGTGCATGACGACGGTGCGCGCGACGCACCGTGCCGCTGGAATAGCCTGTTTGAGGGGGGACAAGTATGTACCGATACAGACGCGTTATCGTAGGACTACATATGAATGACCAGGATGCGAGCCTGGTCCGGTATGCCGGGCTGGTGAGCCGCATGGCGCAGTCGGAGCACGTGTGGTTCGTCCACGTGTACCGGACGCAAAGCCTGGTCGAGGATCTATATTCGAACCTGGTCTCGATGTCGGCGGCCAGCCGCCTGCAGGAGGACCTGGAAGCCTTCGTCGAGGCCCACTTCGACGGGCCGGAGGGGGTGGAGGTGCACTGCAGCGTAGTCCAGGGGACGCCGCTACTGGAGCTGCTGCGGCTCGCGCGGTCCAGGGAGGCGGACATCGTGCTGGTGGGCAAAGACCGCTCGTCCGGTACGTTGGCCGAGAAGATGGCCCGCAAGGCGCCGTGCTCGGTGCTGATCGTGCCGCCCGGCACGACGCCTGAGATCGACCAGATTCTGGTGCCGCTGGATTTCTCGGATCATGCAGAAGACGCGATCGACGTGGCGCTCGCCTTCGGCAAGGCGGCGGGTGGGGCGCACCTCCGCTGCCTGCACGTGTACGACGTGCCGACGGGCTATTACAAGGCGGGCAAGTCGCACGACGAGTTCGCCGCGCTCGTCCGCGATCGGGCCGAGGCCCAGTACTGCCAGTTCCTGCAGCGCCTGCATCTGCGCGATGACGTGGCGACGCCGGTCTTCCAGCAAGATCGGAACGTGCCGCGAACCATCCGCCGCGCCGTCGACCGCTACGGCAGCGACCTGGTGGTGATGGGCACCCGTGGCCGGACCGACAGCGCTGCCGTGCTGATGGGCAGCGTTACCGAAAAGATCATCCGGACGACGCAGGTGCCCGTCGTGGCCGTCAAGAAGAAGGGCGCTACGCTCTCCTTCCTGGAGGCGCTGCTCGACTTGTAATCACCGTTTACGCCTGGCGATGTCCGTATAGCTTCGTATTTCGTGTTTCTCCGACAGGGTGTCGGGACAAGCTGTGTTGCGTAATGCGTGCCAAAGCGCTGATGGAGCCGATGGCCCGTGCCCCTCACGGACCACGCACCACGGACCACGACAGGCGACACCAGGATCCGGACATCAACGATCTGACTCAGTACAATCACCGTTACGCTAACTGACCCAACCCGCAACGCCCGATGCTCTCGCTCACCTGGCCGCTCTGGGTCGCCTTCGTGGCGATCGGCCTCTCGTTCATTCTCGTCTTCGTCCGCCTCGTGCGCGGGCCGAGCCTGTCCGACCGCGTCGTCGCGCTGGACATGCTGTCGTACCTGTCCATCGGCCTGATCGCGCTGTGGACGCTGGTCTCGCAGCAGCCGGCCTACCTGGACGCCGCCATCGTGCTGGCGCTCATCGCCTTCCTGGCGACGGTCGCCTTCGCACGCTACATCGCTCGGCAGCACGGGGAGGAGGTGACGCTATGATGATCCTGGTCTACGGGCTCGTGCTCACCGGCGCCTTCTTCATGCTGGTGGCGGCCATCGGCCTCGTGCGGATGCCGGACCTGCTCATGCGGATGCACGCAGCGACCAAGGCGGGCACGCTGGGGGCGGGCCTGCTGCTGCTGGCCGTCGCGGTGGCCTATGGCGACGGCGTGACGGTGCGGGCGCTGGCGGCCATCGCCTTCCTCTTTCTGACGGCCCCGGTCGCCGCGCACATGATCGGGCGGGCGGCCTACTACGCGGGCGGCGTCCAGTGCTGGGACGGTACGCTCCTCGACGAGCTGGCCGAGGCCCGGCAGGCCGACGCCGACGCCCGCGCGGCATCATCGCCCTCGTAATCGCTATCCCTCAATCAATACCAGATCCCTTCGACCCATGGAATACGCACTGTTCGAATTCATCGGAGACCTCGTCGTGTTCAAGGTGCTGCTCATCCTGATGGCCGGGCTGATCGTCTGGCTCTGGCGCAGCGACAACCGCAGCCGCCAGATGCAGGCGGTGGAGCAACCCGTCGACGACCGTCGCCAGTCCTCCGGCACGTCCTCTTAATGCACCTTCTAGCGGTCTTCTGGTCAAAGACGGGTGGCGCTGGTGGTGACTGCCAAGGCGCCGGATCGAGGCGTAGCCGTAGCTACGGCGAGATCCGGGAACGCCGGCCGGCGCCGCCAGCGACGCACGGACTGACCAAGAGATGGCTGGATGGTGCATTAACCGGGGTGTCGCGTCCACCCGCTTTCTCCTGATCGGATATGCTCCTCGCCATCGGCATTGGCATCGCCGCCGCGCTGCTCGCGCCCGCCCTCTATCGGGGGCTGCGGGAATGGGCCGGCTGGGCGCTGGCCTTCGTGCCGCTCTGCCTGTTCGTCTACTTCGCCACGTTCCTCCCGGTCGTGGCTGAGGGCGAGGCGGTGCGGCAGGTGACGCCGTGGGTGCCCTCCTTCGGCGTCGACCTGTCGTTCTACCTGGACGGGCTGAGCTTGCTCTTCGCCCTGCTCATCACAGGGCTGGGCACGCTCATCGTCGTCTACGCGGGCGGCTACCTGAAGGGCGACGCCCACCTGGGCCGGTTCTACCTGTCGCTGCTGCTCTTCATGAGCGCGATGCTGGGCCTCGTCCTGGCGGACAACCTGATCGCGCTCTTCGTCTTCTGGGAGCTGACGTCGTTCTCGTCGTACCTCCTGATCGGCTATAAGCACGAGGACGAGACGGTGCGGCAGTCGGCCCTGCAGGCGCTGCTGGTGACGGGCATGGGCGGGCTGGCGCTGCTGGCCGGATTCGTGCTGCTCAGCATCGCCGGGGGCGGCACGTTCGAGCTGTCGGAGTTGCGTGCGCAGAGTGACGTGATCCGGGCGCACGGCCTCTACCTGCCGCTCTTCGCGCTCATCGTGCTGGGATGCTTCACCAAGAGCGCGCAGGTGCCGTTCCACTTCTGGCTGCCCAACGCGATGGCCGCGCCGACGCCGGTGAGCGCGTACCTGCACTCAGCCACGATGGTGAAGGCCGGCATCTACCTGCTGGCCCGGTTCGACGGGATGCTGGGCGGGACGACGGCGTGGGTGTGGACGCTCTCGGTGGCGGGCGCGCTGACGATGTTGCTGGGCGCCGTCCTGGCGCTGCGGCATACCGATCTCAAGAAGGTGCTGGCCTACTCGACCATCACGGCGCTGGGCACGCTGACGCTGCTCATCGGCCTCAGCTTCGAGGCGAGCATCAAGGCGGCCATCGTCTTTCTGATCGTCCACTCGTTCTACAAGGGCGCGCTGTTCCTGGTGGCCGGATCGGTGGACTACGAGACGGGCACGCGCGACGTGCTGCGCCTCGGCGGGCTGCGCCGGGTGATGCCGGTGACGGCGACGGCAGCCGGGCTGGCGGGCCTGTCGATGGCGGGGCTGCCGCCGCTCTTCGGCTTCGTGGGCAAGGAACTGGCCTACAAGGCGAAGCTCGGCTTCGACGGGGCCGACCTGGTGCTGCCGACGGTGGCCGTGGTGGCGAATGCGCTGACGGTGGCGGCGGCAGGCATCGTGGTGCTGCGGCCCTTCTTCGGCGCGCTGCGGGAGACGCCGCGTACGGCCCGCGAGGCGCCCCTGAGCATGCTGCTGGGCCCGCTCGGGCTGGCCGGGATGGGACTGCTCTTCGGCCTGCTGCCGACGCTGCTGCCCCGCACGCTCGTCGGCTCGGCGGTGACGGCGACGCTCGGCAACCCTATCGAGATCGAGCTGACGCTGTGGTACGGGCTCAACCTGGCGCTCCTGCTGAGCGTGGTGACGGCGGGGGCGGGCGTGCTCACGTACCTCCGATGGGACGCTGTGCGCGGCGCGCTCGCCCGGATGGATCCGCTCTGGCGGCGCGGGCCGGAGCGTGGCTACGCGGTCGCCCTCCGCGGCCTGCTGCGCCTGGCTGAGGGGCAGACGCGGTTGCTGCAAAACGGCAGCCTGCGGGCGTACCTGCGCTGGCTCGTCGCGCTGGCCGTGGTGCTGCCGGGCGTCGCGCTCTGGATGCACGCCGACGCGCTCTTCGCGGGCGTGACGACGGCGTGGGCCGAGGTGCTGCCGCACGAGTGGGTGCTGGCAGTGCTCATCGTCGGCGGGTCGATCACCGTGGTCCGGGCCCGCTCGCGCCTGCTGGCCGTGGCGGCGCTCGGCGTCGTCGGCTTCAGCGTGGCGCTGCTGTTCATCCACCTCGGCGCGCCCGACCTGGCCATGACGCAGTTTCTGGTCGAGACGCTCATCGTGGTCATCGTGCTGCTGGTGCTGTGGCGCCTGCCCGCGATGGCCCGCGACGCCCGCGACCGGGGCGCGCAGCGCGTGGCAAACGGCGTGCTGGCCGTCGGGGCGGGCGCCGTGGTGACGGCGCTGGCGCTGGCCGTGCTCGCCGTGCCGTTCGATCCGTACGTGTCCACCTTCTTCGCCGAGGAGAGCGTGGCGTCGGCCTACGGGCGCAACATCGTGAACGTCATCCTGGTGGACTTCCGGGCGCTCGACACGCTCGGCGAGATCACCGTGCTGGCGGTGGCGGCGCTCGGGGCGTACGTGCTGGTGCACGTCGGCGCGCTGCCGGAGCTGCCGCGCGTCCGGCCGCAGTCCGTCATCCTGCGCACGGCCACGCGCTTCATGATCGCGCTGCTGCTGCTGGCCTCGCTGTTTCTGCTGTGGCGGGGGCATAACGAGCCGGGCGGCGGCTTCATCGGCGGGCTGATCGGGGCGGGCGCCTTCGCGCTCTATGCCATCGCCTTCGGCCTCCGGGCGATGCAGCAGGTGCTGCGCGTCTCGCCACGCGTGCTGCTGGGCGTCGGGCTCGCCCTCGCGCTGGTGAGCGGCCTGTTCGCGCTGGCGGCGGGCGAGGTGTTCCTGACGGGCCAGTGGATCACCGTGCCGCTGGGCGGTGCTGCGGCCCCGCTCAAGCTGGGCACGCCGCTCCTGTTCGACATCGGCGTCTACCTCGTCGTCATCGGCTTCACGCTGACGATTCTGCGCGCGCTGGAGCAGGCACCCCCTCCGTCGGCAGCCCCCGTAGCATCTTCCGCCTCCTGACCTCTTGACGATAGATTCGATAGCGATGCACCTCCTACTCGCCCTGCTCGTCGGCGTGCTGTTCGCCGCTGGCGTGTACCTGATCCTGCAGCGCCATCTGCTGCGGATCATCTTCGGGCTCATCCTGCTGGGCAACGCGGTCAACCTGCTCGTCTTCACCGTCGGGCGGGCGGCCCGCCTGGCGCCGCCGCTCATTCCGGAGGGGATGACGGTGCCGCCCGAGGTGACGGCCAACCCGCTGCCGCAGGCGCTCGTGCTGACCGCTATCGTCATCAGCTTTGGCCTCGTTGCCTTCGCGCTCGTGCTGGCCTACCGCGCCTACGCCACCCTCGGCACGACGGACACCGACGCCCTGGAGAATGATGCCCCGTCGCCCGCTGATCTAGCGACGAACGGCCGCGCTCCCGCCGACGAGGATGCGGCTGAAGCATCTCCGTCGTCCCCCGATCCTGTACCGTCCGACGACCTCGCCCGATGACCTGGCTTCTCATTTTACCGGTTCTGATTCCGCTGGCCGCGGCCGTGGCGTCGATGCTGCTGCGGCGCGCGCCCCGGGCGCAGCGCGTGCTCAACGTGGCGGGCACGGGCGCGCTGCTCGTGGTGGCGTCGCTGCTGCTGGCGGGCGTGTGGCAGCAGGGGCCACAGGCGCTCCAGGTGGGCGGCTGGACGGCGCCGTTCGGCATCACGCTGGTGGCCGACCTGCTGGGCGCCGTGATGGTGCTGATTACGGCCGTCGTGGGGCTGGCCGTGGCCGTCTACGGGCTCGGGTCGATCGACGCGACGCGCGAGCGCTTCTACTACCACCCGCTCTATCAGCTGCTGCTGATGGGCGTCTGCGGCGCCTTCCTGACGGGTGACCTGTTCAACCTGTACGTCTGGTTTGAGGTGCTGCTCATCGCCTCGTTCGTGCTGCTGGTGCTGGGCAACGACCGGGCGCAGGTGCGCGGGGCGGTCACGTACGTCATCATCAACCTGGTGGCGTCGCTCTGCTTCCTGGCGGGCGTGGGCCTGCTCTACGGCCTTACCGGCACGCTCAACATGGCCGACCTGAGCCTGCGCCTCGCCGAGGTGGACGCGCCAGGCCTCGTGACGGCCATCGCCATGCTGTTCGTCATCGCCTTCGGGGTCAAGGCCGCCGTCTTCCCGCTGTTCTTCTGGCTGCCCGCGTCGTACCACACGCCGCCCATCGCGGTGGCGGCGGTCTTCGCCGGGTTGCTGACGAAGGTGGGCGTCTACGCCTTCCTGCGCGTCTTCACGCTGCTGTTCCACCACGACGTCGGCGTGACGCACACGCTGCTGCTCGTCGTCGCCGGGCTGACGATGGTGACGGGCGTGCTGGGGGCGGCGGCGCAGCAGGACGTGCGCAAGATCCTGTCGTTCCACATCATCAGCCAGATCGGCTACATGATTATGGGGCTGGCGCTCTTCACGCCGCTGGCGCTGGTGGGGGCCATCTTCTACATCGTCCATCACATCATCGTGAAGGCCAACCTGTTCCTGGTGGCGGGCGTCGCCGAGCGGATCGTGGGCTCGTTCGACCTGAAGCACCTGGGCGGGCTCTACAAGGCCCATCCGTGGCTGGCCATCCTGTTCATCATCCCCGCGTTTTCGCTGGCGGGCTTTCCGCCGCTCTCGGGCTTCTGGGCCAAGCTGATCCTGATCAAGGCGGGGCTGGACGTGGGCGCCTACGTGATCGTGGGCGTGGCGCTCGTCGTCGGGCTGCTGACGCTCTTTTCGATGACGAAGATCTGGAACGGCGCCTTCTGGACGCCCCTGGCCGAGGGGCTGGCGCTGCGTCCGGCGCGGCGGCGCGGCGTGATGCTGATGGTGGGGCCGGTGACGGTGCTGGCCGTCCTCACGCTCGTCATCGGCCTGTGGGCCGAGCCGTTCTTCCAGTTCGCCACCGAGGCCGCCGCGACGCTCCTCGACCGCACCGAATACATCGAAGCCGTGCTGGGACCCGGCGCGATGGCTGCGACCCCGCCCGCTCCCTGACTCGACCTGACCTGCTGACTCCGACCGATGCGCCTGTTTTTGCTCAACATCCTGCTCGCCCTGTTCTGGGCCGCCGTCAGCGGCAGCTTTGCCGTGCCGACGCTGCTGGCCGGGTTCGGGCTGGGCTACGTGGTCCTGCTGCTGGTCCGGCCCGCCTTCGGCTCGTCGGCCTACTACGGCGGGCTGTGGCGCGTGCTCGCCTTCGCGGCGTTCTACGTGTGGGAGCTGATTCTCTCCAGCGTGCGTGTGGCGCACGACGTGCTGACGCCCCGCCTGCGGGCGCGGCCCGGCGTCATCGGGCTGGAGCTGGAGGCGCGCACCGACCTGGAGATCACCGTGCTGGCCAACCTGATCTCGCTCACGCCCGGCACGCTCAGCCTCGACGTCTCGTCCGACCGCACGACGCTCTACATCCACGCCATGTACCTCGACGAGGACGCCGACGACCTGCGCCGCGACCTGAAGGAGCAGATGGAACGCCGCGTGCTGGAGCTGCTGCGCAGCCGCGAGGGCGAGGCGCCAGCCTCTGAAACTCCGGCGTCCGGCACCCCCGCGCCCTCATAGGGAGCGATGATCGACTGTTTACACCCACGCCGGGGGCGTTTGGCTCTCGGCCTTGTTCACTACCACTCACCATCCATCACCACCACAGAGTCATGATCCACCACATGCACCACCGCACCACCATTCTCTTCGCCGTGCTGCTGCTGCTCGTCGCCGCGCCGGTGGCCGCGCAGGAGGCCGAGCGCGACCTGACCAAGGCGTTGACCGCCGAGGCGCAGGCTGCGCTCACGCCGATGGAAGTCATCCAGCTGCTGAAGGACGGCAACCAACGCTTTCTCAACGGCGAGGCCCTTGAGCGTAACTTCCTCGGTCAGGTCCGCCAGACGGCCGAAGGGCAGTATCCGATGGCCGCCATTCTCGGCTGCATCGACAGCCGTGTGCCCCACGAGATCGTCTTCGACAAGGGCGTCGGCGATGTGTTCTCGGCGCGCGTCGCGGGCAACTTCATCAACACCGACATTCTGGGCTCGCTGGAGTTCGCGACGGCGGTAGCGGGCTCGAAGGTGATCGTCGTCCTCGGGCATACCGAGTGCGGCGCCGTCAAGGGCGCCTGCGACCACGTCGAACTGGGCAACCTCACGAGCACGCTCGCCAACATCGCTCCGGCCATCTACGCCGTGACGGACGTGGAGGGCGAGCGGACGTCGGCCAACAAGGACTTCGTGCAGGCGGTGGCGCACAAGAACGTCGACATGACGGTTCAGAACATTGTCAATCGCAGCCCGGTCATCCGGGGCCTCGTCGCCAGCGGGGACCTCATCGTCGTCGGCGCCATGCACGACGTCGCGACGGGCGAGGTCACGTTCTACGAGGACGCGATGATTACGGCCGAGTCGCTCTCGATGGCTGAGTAGATCTCGGCGCACGCCATCCTCCTCCGGACGGTGCGTCCACAAGTGAGGAGGCCGGTAGCAACGATAGCAGCCGCGCGGTCCGTTGCGAGAGCAGCAGGGCCGCGCGGCTGTGTCGTTGAAGGGAAAGCCTGTCACACCAAATCTGGTTGATAACTTGCACTTTGTCATCCCGGTCCGAGCCTGTCCCGACGTGCCGTCGGGGAACCGGGGTCTCTCCATCTGGCAGAAATGGCGACTGGGGAGATGCCGGATCAGGTCCGGCATGACATTCGATTATAAACGATGCAATCGGATTTGATATCAGGCGCCAGCGGTCGAGGTCGTCGCGGCGGTGGCTGTCGCGGAGCCGTTTCCGGCGTGCTGCACCTGTCCGAAGCGGAGGGCGGCCTCGATCACCGTGCGCGTCTCGACGACGAGGGTGAGCAGCAGGTCGGTCGTCGGCTGATGGGCGATGCTGCGGTGCTGGAAGATGGCTTCGATCATGGCATCGACGCGGGCCTGGGCGCGCTCGGCCTGTTCGCGGACGTGGGGCGACCGGGCAGCGGCGGGCAGGTCGTCGGAGTGGTGCAGCGTCCGCAGCAGCGCCTGCGTGGCCTCCATCGTGCGCTCGATGTGCTGGCGCTCGGCACCGGTGGGCGGTTCGTGGCTGTTGCGCACGTACTCGCGGCAGCTGCGCGTCAGCGTGGCGACGGCAGCCTGCAGGTCGCTCGCCGCCTCGTAGATCGTGTAGAACGTTCTGCAGCCCGGCTCCGTCGGGGACGGTTCGGCGGACGGCGTGCCGTTGCCGGTGAGGTGGACCGTCGCCAGCCGGTGGGCGTCGCGGCGGAGCAGGCCGTGGGCGTCGTGGCTGTCGCGCACCAGCGTCGTGGCGCGGCGGAGGTGCTCGTCGTCCTCGGCGAGGAGGCCCTTGCGGACGTGCTCGTAGGCGTCGGCGGCGCGCTCGACGACGCGGGCGGCGGAGGCCGAGGCCAGCGGCACGGCCTCCCGGCACGAGGCGACCTCGCGGGCTACGTGCTGGCGCTCCTTCTCGCGGCGGGTGCGGACGCGGTGCACCACGAAGCCGCGCACGATGGCAATTCCGGCGAGGAGGACCAGCCCGGCCAGGGCCCAGGCGCCCAGCAGCAGGAGCAGCGTGGCGCTGAGGGCGGCCATCGTGAAGGCGCCCACCGCCGTCAGGAACCACCCGCCGATGACGTTCAAGACCCCCGAGACGCGGTAGACAGCACTTTCGCGGCCCCAGGCGCGGTCGGCCAGCGAGGTGCCCATCGCCACCATAAACGTGACATAGGTCGTCGAGAGCGGCAGCTTCATCGACGTGGCGATGGCGATCAGGATGCTGGCCACCGTCAGGTTGACCGAGGCGCGGAGCAGGTCGAACGCCGGGCGGTCGTCGGCGGGGTTCGTCGTGGTCATCTCGAAGCGCTCCCCGACCCACTGTGTCACCGGCGAGGGCGAGAACGAGCGCAGGGCAGAGGACGTGCGGACGGCGCCGCGTACCAGCAGCCGGGCCGGGCCGTTGGGCGTGAAGCGCTCGTAGCCTTCCTCCTGCCGGGCCAGGTTCACCTCCGTATCCGTCACGCTGCGCGCCTTGCGCGAGAGCCACAACGTGATGGCCATGATGAGACCTGCGATCAGCAGCAGCCAGGTGCTCGTCTGCACCGGGGCCTGGAGCGCCTCCATCATCAGCGCCTCCGGCCCCTGCCCCGAGGCCGACCACGCCTGGAACGAACTCAACCCGGCGATGGGCACGCCGATGAAGTTGACCAGGTCGTTGCCCGCGAAGGCCATCGCCAGGGCGAACGTGCCGAAGAGGACCACGACGCGCAGCACGTTGACGCCGCGCCACAGCAGCACCTGCGCCACCGCCGTACTCGCCACGAAGAGACCCAGGATGACGGGCACCGTGTTCGTGTCGATCCAGCGGATCACGTCCGCATCGACGAACGAGGCGCCGCTGAGACCTTTGACCAGCAGGAAGTACGCCAGCGCCGTCATCGCCAGCCCGCCCCAGACGCCCCCGAGCCGCCGCAGCCGCTGCTCGTAGCGGAAGGTGAACAGCAGCCGCGAGAGGAACTGCACGATGGTCCCCGCGGAGAAGGCGATGACGACCGAGAGCAGAATGCCGACGATGATGGTCAGGGCACTGCCAGAGTTGATATGGCTCATCACCTCGGCCAGCGTCCCACCTGCCTGCAGCGTCGAGATCAGCGCGACGGCGACGGCGGCGCCCAGCAGCTCGAAGACGATGGAGACCGTCGTCGACGTGGGCAGCCCGTACGTGTTGAACAGATCGAGCAGGACCACGTCGCTCAGCATCACCGCCAGAAAGACGATCATGATCTCGGCGAAGCTGAACAGGTCCGGGTGGAAGATGCCCTTGCGGGCCACCTCCATCATGCCGCTGGAGAACGTCGCGCCCAGGATGATGCCCACCGTCGCCACGATCATGATGACGCGGAAGGAGGCGACGTTGGAGCCGATCGCCGAGTTGAGGAAGTTGACGGCGTCGTTGCTGACGCCCACCATCAGGTCCGCCACGGCGAGCGCGACCAGGACGATGATGGCGATCTCGAAGAAGCCCATAGTGGTGTGGGGGTGGGAGACTGCTCGGAGAGCACTGTCCACTATGGTAGCAAGTACGCCGCGCTTCCGTGTTATGCCACTATTAACGCCGCCCTCCAGCGCGCCCTTCGACGCACGTATTCACACGGCGTATACCGGTTCTTCACACCACCCGCGATCAATAGTGCGGTGGACCCTCGGCAGGCAGACCGACCACGTGCGGCGGATCGGGCGGGGGCAGGTGGAGCGTGTACGTCCGGTCAGGGAAGAGCAGGAGCGCGCCCGCATAGCTGACGAGCCCCAGCGCCGGGCCGAGGAGGTAGGTGCCGAACCGCTGCGTGATGGCCTGGGTCGACTGACTGGGCAGGTCTTGCCGCAGCCACGCGCCCACGCCGAAGCCCACGAGGATGCCGTACCGGACGATGTTCTGACGCCGGGCCGTGGGACCGTCGATGTGGAGGTGCGTGACGGCCATCGTCGGCGCGCGGCGGACGACGGAGGCCTCGGCGGGCTGCCACCGCGTCGTGTCCGGCGCGAGGCGGAGCTTCCGGCCATCGAACTGGCGCCCGTCGGCCAGGTGAATCGTCACGTCCCGCCCGTCGGCCTGATCGCTCAGGGACGCATACGTTTCAGGGGCATGCGTCACCGTGTGTGACGTGGCGCAGCCGGCCAGCACCAGTGCCACGAGGACGACGAGGCCGGATGGGAGGGAAGCGGCAAAGCGGGACAACCAGGGCATGCGAACAGCAGGATCGATACTTCGGGGTCAGAAAAAAAGAGTCGAGCGCAGTCAGGCATCCGCCCACGGGTCGAAGAGCACCTTGAGGGCAGCCTTGCGGCGCAGCAGGGCCACGCCGTCTTCGTAGCGGGTCAGCGGCAGGCGGTGCGTCACGAGCGGGGCGAGGCGGAGGGTGCCGTCGGTGATGAGGGCGAGGGCGCGCTCGGCAGCGGTGCGGTTATGCTCGCCGTAGCCGAGGAGGGCGAAGTCGCCCCACCAGTAGTCGGGGCCGAAGTGCACCGTCTCGCGCAGCACGCCGAAGAGCGCCACCGTCTTGCGGGTGCGGGCCATCAGCATCTCGATGGACACCTTGAGGCCGGTCGTGTCGAGGGCAGCGTCGAGCGCGCCGGGATCGTGGCGATCCGCCGGAAACGCGTCGGGGTGCATCACGCGGTCGGCGCCGAGGGCGGCAGCGCGGGCGCGGCGGTCCTCCAGCAGGTCGAACCCGACGACCTCGCTCGCGCCGTACGCCTTCGCCATCTGCACGGCGACGAGGCCCGACGGCCCGAGGCCGCTGATGCCGACGCGCTTGCCGCGGATCCCTTCGCGCTGCATGAGCTGATCGAACGACACCTGCACGCACATCGCCAGCTCCAGCGGGGCCAGGTCGGCATCGTCCAGAGCGTCGGGGACGGGCAGCAGGTGCTCGGCCTGGAAGGGGACGTACTGCGCGTAGCAGCCCTGCCGCCGGTCGCCGGGGTCGCGCCAGGCCGCCACGCGCTGCCCCACGGTGAAGCCGGTGACGCCCTCGCCCAGCGCCGCGACGGTGCCCACGGCTTCGTGGCCGGGCTCGCCGGGCGTGTAGGGGTAGGAAAACGGGCGGTCGTCGAACATCGGCTCGCCGCCCAGGACGTGGAGGTCCCAGTGCGGGCATGTGGTCACGCCGCTCACGCGCACCAGCACTTCGCCGGGCTGCGGCGTCGGACGCGGCGCGTCGGTCCAGGTCGGTTCGCCGGGCGCGGTAATCTGAAGGAGTTTCATGGGTTCGATGGAGGAGCTAATGCGATTTTCGCCGAGCAGGCCCTGTGTAGTTGAGCGCGTGATGCGTAATACGTGAGAGCTTGTCTCGGACTTGGATCCGGGAGCGCTCTGCCGACGCGTATGCGCTTGTACGTCACGCAACACGCAACACGGATCACGGCGTGCGAAATCATACAGCAAGAATCTGGATGTCACCACTCGGAACCGGGATGAGGCCACTCCAGAATGACGCCCAGCACGGGCTCGCGCTTCGTCTCGATGAGCTGCCAGGCCTCGGCGGCCTGCTCAACTGGAAAATGGTGCGTGATGAGCGGCAGCGTCTGGAGGCGCCCGTCGGCGACGGCGCGGAGGGTGGCCTCCAGGCGGGTGCGCGTCCAGCCGGAGACGAGATGAATGGACAGCTCTTTGTAGCGCGGCGGCTGGAGGGCGAGGCGGTCGTCGGTGCCGTAGAACCCGGCGGAGACGAGGTGGCCGAAGCGCCGCGCCACGGCCTGCAGCTGCTGCATCACCGCCAGCGAGCCCACTGTGTCGACGCCGACGTGGACGCCGTCCGGGTACGCATCATGGACGATTTCCTCCCATTCCTGCGTCCGGGCGTTGATCGTGCGGCCCCCGGTGAAATGGGCGAGGCGGTCGTCGTGGCGGCCCACCAGCATCACCTCGGCGCCGCGTTGCTGCAGCGTCTGGGCGGTCCAGTGGCCCACCAGCCCGTCGCCCACCACCACGGCGGCGTCGCCAGGCGCGACGGGCGGGCGCGTGCCGCTGTTGTAGCCCACCTGCGCCAGCACGAGGCCTGCGAAGGCCAGCGGGTCGGCATTGGGCGGCAGCTTGAAGACCTCGGAGCGCGGGCCGACGGACGGTGAGACGTGCCCGGCGTAGTCGTGGTGCATGCCTTCCACCATGCCGATGGTCGCGAACACGGTCTCGCCCACGGCCAGGTCATCTACACCCGCGCCGGTCCTTTCGACGACGCCGATCTTCTGGTAGCCGGCCACGACGGGAAACGGCCACGGATCGCCCTCGCGGTACGGCGTGTCGCCATCGACGCGTTCGCCGCGCAGGTACGAGCCCTCGGTGCCGTTGCTGATCCAGGAGTGCGTGAGGCGCACCACCACGTCGCCCGGACCGGGATCGGGACACGTGATCTCCTGCACCTCGACGGTGTTCGGGGCGGTGAAGACGACGGCAGTGGAAGTCATGGGCGGTCGGGGGTGGAAAAAGGTGCGGTGTCGGCGTCAGTGAGCGTCCACGTCTCGAAATCGAGCGTACGACGGAGGGCGCCGTGCCGCAGCGTGAGGCGCTTGCTATCGGGAGCGGCCTGGAGGAACGGCCCGCCGAAGAGCGGCCAGTCGTCAACGTCCAGCGGCACGCCGTCGATGCGGGGCGTGGCGCCGTAGGTGACATCCAGCGAGGTGCCGCGCAGCGTCGTGAAGCGGACGGTCGGGGTCGGCTGCGTGGCGGTTTCCAATGGCAGCGCGCGGACGGCCTCGCGGAAGGCGTCGCGCGTCGGGTAGGCGTGGGCCGGCGCCACTGCCGGTGCGGGCTGTGCAGCCGCCGGTCGCCCCCCGGTTCCGTCTGCCACGTGTAGGGCGCCAGCGGGTGGTAGGCAATCCAGGCGTCGCCGCCGCGCGCGACGATCCACCCACTCTTGTCCTCGACCAGCTCCGTCAGCGTGCGGGAGAAGTAGCCGCTGATGTGCTCGTAGCTCGTGCCCACGGGAATGTCGTAGAGGACGACGACGGCGTCCTCGTGCTGCAGGACCTGCTCGTAGGGCGAGCCGCCGGTCCACTTGTCGGGCTTGTCGTACGTGTTCTTCTCGTGCTGGATGACGGCGTCGGTCAGCAGCTTCGGCTCCTCGGGGAAATACATCCCGAGTTCGCGGGCTCCGTGGTGCGGGTGGAGGGTGAAGAGGACGTTGAAGCCCTCGTGCGGGTCGTCCGTGGCCCACAGCACCTCCCACGTGTGCTGCTGGATGGGCTGGAGCAGGCCGCCCTGGATCGAGCCGACGGCGTAGTCGGGCGTCATGTAGGTCGTCTTGTAGACGGGTGCGTTGCGGACGGCGCTGTACCGGATGCGATGCCGCGTGCGCTTGCGTTCGCGGTGGAGGTAGGGCGTGCTCCGGTCGGTGGCGATGCGCTGGATCACCTCGGGCGGCGCGTAGCCGCTCATCGCCAGGATGGCGGTGGTGCCGTGCGGGCGGTACCCGGCGCGGGGGAGCACCACGTTGACGGCGTCGGGCCGGAACGGGGCGGTGCCAAAGAGCAGCCATGCGAACGACGTGCTGCCGTTGCGCCAGCGCTCCAGCGTGGGCTCGGGGTAGATGCGGCTGAAGGCGCCCGCGTAGAGCCCGTCCAGCGTGTCCACCGCGAAGTCGGCGATGACGTAGTCTAGCATCATCTGCGCGCGGCGGCGCACGCCCGGCGCCTCGGCGAAGGCGTAGAGGAGCGCCAGCGGCGTGAGGTAGAACGGCAGGTAGTGCGGCGAATCGAACTCGCCCTGCCCGCGCCGCGTCGTCAGGTCGATCCAGTGATCCAGGTAGCCGAGCGCCTCGTCCATGTTCTCCCGCGCACTGCGTCCGTTGAACCACGTGTCGGCGGGGTCGTCGGGGTAGCGCTGGCAGATCAGGTAGAGCGAGGCGTAGTAGAGCAGCCAGTGGTTCTCCGTATCGCCCCGGTACGGCGTGTAGGTGCGCCACTGGTCGCGCATCCGGGCGAGGGTGTCGGCGGGCAGGCGGTCCGCGCCGACGTAGTGGGCCAGCACCATCGGGTACATCCAGAACATGTCGCCGTCCGGGTCGGCCAGCAGCAGGTCGAGGGCGGGCCGGATAGCGTCGAGCGAGCGATTCCGATAGAGGCGGGCGGCCACTTCGATGAAGCCGAGGCGCGGGTAGTAGCCGTCGGCCTCGCGGGTGGCGTAGTAGTCGATCACCGCCTCGCGCCGGTCGGCGAACGACGAGGCGGCGGGCTGCTGGAAGACGGGGCGGTCCAGGAGCGGATCAGGCATGGGGCCCCTCCGCCGTCGGAACGGGCGCGACGAAGTGGAAGCCGTAGAGCGTCGTCTCGGGCAGGCCCGCGTCGGTGCAGGTCGCGCCGCCGTCGTCCGTCACGAAGACGCCTGCGCCCACGGTGCCGACCCACAGCCGTCCGGGCGCCTCGGGGTCGAACGCGAGGGCGTGGATGGAATGCGCGGGGAGGTCGAGCGGCTGCTGCCTCCACGTCGCGCCGCCGTCGGGGCTGACGAGCAGGCCCGTGCGGAAGCCCGCCGCCGCCACATGCTGCGGATCCGCCGGGGCGAGGGCGAGGGCGTAGATGGTCGTTTCGGAAATATCGCCCTGAACGCGCTGCCACGTCTGGCCGCCGTCGGTCGAACGCAAGAGGCCGTGGTCCTCGGTGCCTGCCCACCAGCGCTCGGGGTGCGCCGGGTGCTGCCGCAGCGTACGGATCGGCACGCGCGGGCCGACGGGGTGCCACATTGAGGCGCCATTCGTCGTGACGAACAGGCCGCCTTCGGTACCGGCGAGGAGGCGGCCGGGGTGGCTCGCATCCGCCACGAGCGTCTGCGTGAAAGTGGAGGTCGGCGCGGGGATGCCGTCGCTGGCAGGCGTCCACGTGTCGCCGCCGTCGGGGGAGCGCCACACGCCATAGGCCGTCGCCGCGTAGATGGTCTCAGGTCGGTTCGGGGCGAGGGCGACGTCCAGCACTTCGGTCACACGCCAGTCCGTCGTCACGCGCCAGGAGGCGCCGCCGTCGGTCGAGCGAAGGACGCCGTTGCCGCAGGCAAGCACGATGGTGTCGGGCGTCTCGGGAGGCACAGCCACGCCGAAGCAGCGCGCGTTGCGCCAGCCGAGGTGGGTCCAGTCGTCTCCGTCGCGCCGGTACAGTCCACTGGCCCCGTGCGCCGCGCCGACGACGTAGTTGCGCGTTTCGAGGACGGCGGCGTAGAGGGTGTGCATCATGCAGGCGGCGAACGGTGGACTCAGGCAGAGCGGCGGACGTGCACTTCGGGAATCGGCCCGGCGTCTAGGATGCGAAGCGTCATCTGATGTGCGCCCGCGCCGAGCGTGAGGCGGTGGCCGTCGTCCGCCGAGGTATGATCGAGGCGGGGCGGCGCTGTGCCATCCGGGACGGGGCGCAGCACGGTGATGAGCAGCGGCGCCGTCGCGGCCTCGTCCGTGGCGAGGTCGGCGAACGGGTGCTGGCGGGCGCGATCTTCGGGGATGGGCAGCCGACCGGGCTGCGCCGTCACGGGCAGCGGGCCGAGGCCGGTGGCGTGCAGCGTCGCGTAGGGACGCGTGAGCTCGAAGGTAGCGCCGTCCGCCGTGATCCGGCAGGCGTCGTCCCGGTTGTCGCCGAAGTGACGGGCCTGGAGCCGCACCGGCGTGCCGTCCGTCGTCACCTTGTCGAGCAGCACCACGGCGGGCAGGTCGTAGAGGACGTAAACGCTGCGGGTGACAGACGTGACGTGCGGCAGCACGAGCCGGTAGGCAGGCGTGGCGTCGCTGGCCCAGAAGGCATAGCCGTCCCGCTCCCCACGGCGCACGATGCGGGCGGCGGCGTCGGACGCGTTGGTGCCTTCCTCGCCCTGGTGGTACTGGTGCCCTTCGCCGTCGATCAGCAGGGCGCTGTGCCCGGCAGTGGTGCGCATCATCCAGGCGGGCGTGCCGCTGCTGTACGGCGGGCGGTACGGGTCGGCCACCAGCACCTCACCGAAGGCCTTGACGATGACGCTGTTGCGGTCGGCGTGTTCGTGGTTCGAGGGGCCGCCGCTGCGCATCGCCACCACGAGGTCGTCGGCGGCGTAGCCGGAGCGCGCCACGATCCAGTCGAGGTCCGAGTGCCACACCGTCGGGCGGTCCGGCGGTGGGATGGGATCGAGGGCGCCGTCGTACCAGATGAGCGCCCACGGGGTGGACGCGCGGGCCATCGCCTTGCCGAACCACTGGGCCCGCGCATCCCCGGCGCGCGAGGCGACCCAGAAGGGCACATCGGAGTCCATGCCGGTTCCTGCATCGCCGAAGTTGACCACGGCGTACGGGTCGTCGCGGGTGGGCAGCGTGAGGCCGCAGGCGTAGTCGACGAAGCCGCGCCAGTTGAGGTTGTCGTAGAGGTCGAGGCCGCGGTGCCGGGCGAGGACGTCGATCGCCTGTACGAGGTGGAGCGTCGAGTAGCGGGCGTACGAGATGCCTTCGTCGTACGAGCCGTCGGCGGTGAACAGGTCCATGAACGTGCGGATGCT
>JAAAOL010000310.1 GCA_009908885.1 Bacteroidota bacterium
TGTGTGTACTTGTCTTCCGTTGTTTGTCGGACTGCTGCTTGCCGGTCTGCTCCTCCCCGTAGGCCTGGCCACGGCCCAGCCTCAACTCGCCGTCGAACCGGACACTGTCGTTTTCTCTGAACAAGGAGCAATCGAAGAGGAAATCCGCCTCTGGAATGCTGGCACCGATACGCTTCGCATCGATAGCCTGCGCTTCTCCACGCAGACGGCACATGGCTGGCTCCTTAATCTAGTGCGACCCGACACATCCTATGGACTCTTCTATGCCTTCGGTGAATTAGCATCTCCACCAGAGTTTCCTGACATCAGCTTATCGCCGAATGACACTCTACTGATCGATTTTATCGGTCTAGATCCGTGCCTTGTCTGTGGAAGTGCCGCGACGAAAAGCAGTCCCTCGGCAACCGGCGACACGCTCTTCGTCTACTCCAACGAAGAGCGTCACAATCCCTATCTGGTGTCCATCGACCTCTCCTTCTACGTCTCGGCCGACCCCCCCGAGGTGCCGCTCTCCCCGCTCTCTCTGCACGTGTATCCGAATCCGTCTGCCAGCGAATTTACCATAGAGGTGACTGCCGAGCGCGCCGGCTTGCACGAGTTGGGCCTCTACAACGTGCTGGGGCAGCGGCTCAGTCAACGACAGCGCTGGCTGACACGGGGCCAATCCTGGGAAGTGCACTGGCCGGAGGTGCCGCAGCATCTGCCCAGCGGCACCTATTTCATCCGCCTTACCGACGGGTCTCTTTTCACCACAAAACCCCTGACGTTCACTCAATAAGCAAGAAGGACCTATGCGATTCATAACCTGTCTACTGCTGTTGGTATTGGCCTCTGTAGACCTCGCCTCCGCCCAGACTGCCGAAGAGATTTGCCCCCATGACGAGGGTGGAGGAACCGTCTCGTCGAAAGCACAAGTTGAGGGTGTAGAACTCAATTTTCCCAATGAAGGCACCATCAATGCCTTTGTGGTCTTTGTCCAGCACTTCGATAACAGCTTCACGACGGATCTGACCACCGAGTGGCCGTCACCACAGCGCACCATCGGAGCGGATGCCGTACGATCCTCCATCCTCTACCCAGCGAGCAATGCGAGCGGTCTCTCCTCCTGCTACGAGCCCGCCGGAGTGCTTGACGCGCCGTCCTGCTGATATAGCCGCTGCGGCAGCACCTCGTTGAGGTTGACGCCGCCGACCACGCCGAAGTCGAGCGTCCGGATGGGGAAGGGAATGGTGAGCCCGCCGTCGTCCAGGGCCTTCTTGAGCTGAATGATCGCCTCACTCTGCGCGTGCAGGAAGTCGCCCTGCGTCTCGAAATCGATCCAGAAGTTCAGGATGAAGTTGATGGAGCTGCCGCCGAATTCGTTGTAGAAGAAGTTAACGGGCTTATCGGGATCGACGAAGTCGAGTTGCTTGATCGCGTCCACCGCCACGGTGCGCGCGTGCTCCAGGTCGTCCCCGTAGGCTACGCCGCAGCTCAGGTCCACGCGGCGGCTGCCCGTCCGGCTGTAGTTGGTGAGCGGATTCTGGAAGACCTGCGCGTTCGGAATCAGCACGATCTGCCCCTGGAAGGTACGGACGAGCGTCGTCCGCAGGTTGATCTCCTCGACGATTCCGTTGAAGCCGTTGGTTTCGATGAAGTCGCCCTCCTGAAAGGGACGCCGCACGGACAGCAGAATGCCCGAGATGAAGTTGGCCGCGATGTCCTGAAAGGCAAAGCCGAGGGCGAGGCCAATGATACCCGCGCCGGCGAGCAGTGAGGTGACCGTCTTGTCGAGGTCGAGCACCCCGAGCGCCACGAACGTGCCCACGGCGAGGGCCAGCACGTAGGCGACCGTCGCCAGCAGGTTGTTGACCTGATGGTACGACGAGACGCGGTCCATCACGCGGCGGACCACCTTGCGGAGCACCTTCGCGGCGATCCACGCGGCAATGACGATCAGCAGGGCGACGACCAGGTTGGGCAACAGCAGGATGAAGCCCTCGACCCAGCCGGTGAGCTTGTCGAGGAGGTTGGCGAGCGTCTGCTCCAGATTCATGAGGGACGTCGGGTGGGTGAGTGAGAGCGGGTGATGCCATCTGTGACGGATGAAGCGCCGGTCTGTGCGGACGCGCCGCGCCATCATACGTTACGATGCTGAAACGCCCCCATCCACCAGCCTGGGCGAAAGGCCCGTCCGTCCCCTTGCAACGACGCTCGTGCGAGGGTTTCCCCGACCTGCATGGTCAAGATTCCCCGTCACGGCGACACCGTAGTCGGCCCTCAGTAAGACGCGTGCACCTTTCGTAATTCGAAACCAGCATCTGCCGTCACGGACGCAATTGGAAGCGCTTCCGAAAAATTATGGGTTCTGTGCGGCCTCCCTCTCGATGCCTTCGAACCGAATGAGAACGTGATGCCTCCTCCGAACGCCACGTTGCCACCTTCTTCCGCGAAGACGCCGCGCGCGCGCTCCCGGAAGAAGAAGCGGCCCAAGCCGTTTCTCTATCCCCAGTTCTGCAAGGCCTGCAGCCGCTGCATCGCAGCCTGCCCGAAGGACTGCATTCACATCAGCGACGAGATCGACCCGCGCACCGGCCTGACGCCGGTCTGGGTCGACCTGGAGGCCTGCAACGGCTGCGGCATCTGCTTCGAGGCATGCCCCGAGCCGTTCGGGCTGATGCCGAAGCCAGACCCCGACTTCGATCCGGGCCTGGTGCCGCCGGAGACCTACTTCGGGCCGAAGGCGAGCACGGCGCCCACGCCCACGGCCATCCCGGACGAGCGCGTGGCGCTGCCCCGGATGGAGCCGATGGTGCTGAAGGGCACCCACGCGGCGGCCATCGGGGCGCTGCTGGCCGGGTGCCGCCACTTCTTCGGCTATCCCATCACGCCGTCCACCGAGGGCGCGGAACTGCTGGCGGACCTGCTGCCGAAGCTGGACGGCGCCTTCGTGCAGGCCGTCAGCGAGGTGGCGACGGTCAACATGATGTACGGCTGCGGCGGCGCGGGGCTGCGGACGATGACGTTCACCTCGTCGCCCGGCTTCAGCCTGATGCTGGAAGGCATCTCGTACATGATCGGCGCCGAGGTGCCCGGCGTCTTCGTCAACGTGATGCGCGGCGGGCCCGGCCTGGGCAACATCGCGCCGGAGCAGGCGGACATCAAGCTCGTCTGCCGCGGCCTCGGGCACGGCAACACGCATGCCATCGTCCTCGCGCCCTCCTCGCCCCAGGAGATGCTGGACCTGACGATGCTGGCCTTCGACCTCACCTTCCAATACCGCAACCCGGTGGTGGTGGCGGGCGACGGCTACCTCGGCCAGATCACGGGCAAGGTGACGCTCCCCGACGAGATGGTGCGGCCCGGCCTGCCAGCGTGGGCCGTCTACGGCGACGAGATGCACCGCGGCAACCTGATCTGCTCCATCGACCTGTCGGAGCAGGACCTGGAGCGCCACAACGCGCACCTGAACGACAAGTATCGCCGGATGACGGCCAACGAGCAGCGGGCGGACCACTACCGGACGGACGACGCCGACTGGATCGTGGTGGCGGCCAACACGCCGTCCCGCATGGCCAAGGGCGCCGTCCGCGCGCTGCGCGAGGCAGGCATCAAAGTCGGCCTGTTCCGCCCGGTGACGCTCTGGCCCTTCCCGGTGGACGCGCTGCTGCCGCTGGTGGAGCGCGCCCGGGGTATCGTGGTGGTGGAAGCGGGCAGCGGACAACTCGAAGACGAGCTGCGCCTCGCCCTGAGCCACCGCACGGACCGCGTGCCGCGGATCGAGCACATCCAGCACTTCGGCGGCGTCCTGCCGCAGCAACACGAGATCGTCGAGCATATTCTCGCCCTGGAGGAGCAGCCCCATGGAAGTTGACAGCGTCTTTTATCACCGCTTCGAACGCCACGACCATGCCAAAGGCCTGAAGGCGCACGCCACGCACTACTGCGCGGGCTGCGGCCACGGGCTGGCCCACAAGTACCTGGCCGAGGCCGTCGACGAGCTGGGCATCCAGGACCGCACCGTGGCCATCTCGCCGGTCGGCTGCGCCGTCTTCCTGTACTACTACCTGGACGTCGGCAACTCGCAGGCCGCCCACGGGCGCGCCCCGGCGGTCGCCATCGGGCACAAGATGGCCAACCCGGAGTCGATCGTCGTCAGCTACCAGGGCGACGGCGACCTCGCCTCCATCGGGCTGGCGGAGATCATCCAGGCTGCGCAGATGGGCCTGCCCCTCTCCATCATCTTCATCAACAACGCCATCTACGCCATGACGGGCGGCCAGATGGCGCCGACGACGCTGATGGGCCAGCGCACGACGACTTCGCCACAGGGGCGCTATCGCCTCATGGGCGAGCCGCTCAAGATGGCCGAGATGATGGCCGGGCTCGACGGGCCGATCTACGTGGAGCGCGTCGGGCTCTTCAACAACCAGCAGCGCTTCCGGGCCAAGAAAGCCATCACGAAGGCGCTCCAGCTCCAGGTGGAGAACAAGGGCTTCTCGTTCGTCGAGGTGCTCGCCGAGTGCCCGACACACCTGAAGATGACGCCCCTGGAGGCGGAGCAGTGGGTGGAAGAGGAGATGGTGCCCATCTACCCGCTCGGCGTCAAGAAAGACCTCGACCCCGAGCCGTGGTTCGACCTCGGCCCGCCCACGTTCGCCCCCGACGCCCTGCTCGACGTCATCGGCAGCAGCGACGAAGTCGTGCCACGCTTCGCCGACGGCTTCCCTGACCACCTGGACCTGCACGACGTGGCGCTCAAGTTCGCCGGGGCGGGCGGCGACGGCGCGCAGACCATCGCCAAGCTGACCTGCACCGCCGCCATCAACGAGGGCTTCGACGGCACCTACATCCCCAGCTACGGGCCCGAGTCGCGCGGCGGCACGTCGTACGCGGACGTGCACGTGGCCCGCGACGAGGTGCTCTCCCCGTCGGCGCCAGCGCCGCACGTGCTGGTAGCCTTCAACGCACCCAGCCTGGAGAAATTCGGCCCGACGGTGGCGAAGGGCGGCCTGATCGTCTACGACGAAACCGTGATCGCGGACCCGCCGGACCTCGACCCCAGCATCCGCTGCCTGGGCGTGCCCTTCACGCAGCTCGCCATGGACCTCGGCGAGGCGATGGTGAAGAACGTCGTCGCCCTCGGCGCCTTCCAGGCCGCCACGAAGCTGCTCCCCGCTGAGAGCTTCCGCACGGCGATGGACCAGGCCCTGCACGGCGACGCGGACCTGCTGCGGACCAACGAGGACGCCTTCGCGCGGGGCCAGCAGGCCGCCCAGGACCTGCTGACGGCCGCGACGCCCTAGCCCCCGCACCCCTGCTCACTGACCGGCACCCTGCCATGGCCGATTCCCGCTCCCGAGACGCCGCCGTCTCCGACCGCATGCATACGATGTTTCATCGCGGCTCCGCCATCCGCCAGATGTTCGAGGAGGGCCTGCGGCTGAAAGAGCAGTATGGGGCCGACCAGGTCGCCGACGTGTCGCTCGGCAACCCGGACTTCGCGCCGCCGGTGACCTTCAATCGGGCGCTCCACATCATGGCCCGCGAGCAGCGTCGGCACTGCTACATGCCGAACGCGGGCTACCCCGAGGTGCGCGATACCGTCGCCCGGCACCTCAACCGGAAGGGCCTCTTCGAGGACCTTCGCGGCGAGCAGATCGTGATGACCTGCGGCGCGGCGGGCGCGCTCAACGTGGTCTTCAAGACGATCCTCGACCCCGGCGACGAAGTGATCGTCCCGCGCCCGTACTTCGTCGAGTATCGCTTCTACGTGGACAACCACGGCGGACGGCTGGTGCTGGTCGAAACGCAGGACACCTTCGACCTCGACGTCGACGCCATCGAGGCGGCCATCACCGAGCGGACGCGGGCGGTGCTGGTCAACTCGCCCAACAACCCGAGCGGACGCCTGTACCCGCAGAGCACGCTGGAGGCGCTCTCGGCCATGCTGCTGCGCAAGGAGCGCGCGCTGGGCCGCCGCCTCTTCTTGATCTCGGACGAGCCCTACCGGGAGGTGATCTACGATGGGCGGCGGTTCGTCTCCCCGGCTGCCGTCTACCCGAACAGCTTCATGTGCTACTCGTGGTCGAAGGCGTTCAGCATCTCGGGCGAGCGGATCGGGTATCTGGCCGTCAACCCGGCGCTGCGGACCGACGACTGGACGACGCTGATGGGCGCGCTGGCGATGAGCAATCGCATCCTGGGCTTCGTCAACGCGCCTGCTCTGATGCAACGCACCGTCGCTGCCGCGATCGACGCCGAGGTGGACCTCCGCCACTACGCCGCCAAGCGCGAGCGCATCTGCGCGACGCTGGCCGAGGCGGGCTACCGCTTCCGGGCGCCGGAGGGCACGTTCTACGCCTTCCCCGAAACGCCCGAGCCGGAGGCCGACTTCATCGACCGGGCGAAGCGACATCTGCTGCTGGTGACGCCCGGGAGCGCCTTCGGTCGTGAAGGTCACTTCCGTATCTCGTTTGCCTGCTCGGACGCCACCGTCGCGCTGGCCTGCCGCAAGCTGATGACGCTGGCCGAGGCCTGCGGGCTCCCGCCTTCGAAGCGACGCGTGCCTGCCCATGTCTAGCGACCGCAACGAGCTCTTCGATGCGACCCTGACGCCGTTCTTCGCGCCGGAGGGCGTCGTCGTGGTCGGCGCGTCGTCGGCTCCGGCCAAGCTGGGCCACGTGCTGGCGCAGAACCTCGTGCGCAGCGGCTACGAGGGAGCGATTCACTTCGTCAACCCGCACGGCGGCGCGCTCTTCGACCGTCCGCTCCATGCCCACCTCGCGGACGTGCCAGACCCGGTGGATCTGGCCGTGCTGCTGATCCCGGCGCCCCACGTGCCCGAGACGCTGCGGGCCTGCGGGACGCGCGGCATCCAGGCGGCGATCATCGCCTCGGGGGGATTTCGGGAAACTGGAGCGGC
>JAAAOL010000208.1 GCA_009908885.1 Bacteroidota bacterium
TCCGTCTACTGGAATCCCGCCGGGCTGGCGGGGGCGTCGTCCAACTCCGTCGCCCTCACGCACCACATCTGGGTGGCGAACACGCGGCACTACACGGCGGCGGCCCGCTTCCGCGCGGGGGCACGCGGCGGCGTGGGCCTCTTCGTGACGGCCACCGACAGCGAGCTGGAGCAGCGCTCCCGGCCGACGACGGAGCCAGACGGGACCTTCAGCGTCTCGGGGTTCACGGCCAGCGCGGCCTACGGACGGGCCGTCGGGCCGGTGCGGGCGGGCGTGGCGGTCAAGTACCTGACGGAGCGCATCTTCGGCTACTCGTCCAACGGCTACGCGGTCGATGCGGGGCTGCAGTACGACCTGGGGGCAGACTTCGCGTCGTTCGGCGTGGCGCTGCAGAACCTGGGGTCCATGAGCGAACTCGCCGAGGACGCCACCGAGCTGCCGACGATGCTGCGGGGCGGCGTGGCCGTCTCGCCCGTCTCCGTGCGGGCCGATGCGGACGGCGCGTCGGTGCTGGACGCGACCTTCATCGCCGAGGTGTCGCACGTGCTTCCGGACGACGACACACGGGTGCACCTGGGCACCGCTGTCGACGTGCTGGAGCTGGTGACCCTGCGTGCGGGCTACGTCACGAACGACGACCTGCGCAGCCTCACCTTCGGCGGCGGACTCATGCTGGAAGGCCTTCAGTTCGACTATGCGTTCCTGCCGTTCGAGGAAGGCTTCGAAGGCCCCGGTCACGTCCTGTCGCTGCTCTACGCCTGGTAGGGGGCGGGTTGTGGGTTGCGGGTTGCGAGTTATGGGTTTGCTGATTGCGTCCTTGTTGGTTTTGTGGTTGCTGGTTGCGTGGTTGTTGATCCGTAAGTGTTCGATTGTTTCCTTTCCCATTTACCCGTTCCGCTTCTTCCACCCGCCATGCCTGATCGCCTGGAGCTGCTGCTGCAATACTACGAGGACGATCCGGACGATGCCTTCACCCGGTTCGCCATCGCCCGCGAGTACCTGAAGCGCGACGAGCCGGAGGAGGCGCTGGCCTTCTTCGAGCAGTTGGTGGAGGACGACCCGGAGTACACGGGCACGTATTACCACCTCGGCAAGCTGTACGAGCGGCTCGGGCGCAACGACGACGCCATCGCCACGTACGAGCGAGGCATCCAGATGGCCCAGCGCCAGCGCAACCAGAAGGACCTGTCCGAGCTTCAGGACGCCCTCTTGCAGGCGCAGGGCATCGGCTTCGATGATGACGAGTAAGCGCCCCGACGCTCCCGCCGCGTCGGACACCCCGACGACGACCGCATGGCAGCCTCCCCCGACACCGCCTCGACGCCCCTCCGGCCCACGCCGTCCTGGCAGGCGTACCACCGGGTGAGCCGCACGGCCACGTACGGCTTCCTCGCCGCCTTGCCGCTATTGCTGCTGTACGAGGTGATGATCCTCATCGCCAACACCGGGCAGACCTACGGCGTCCGCATCAGCGCCGAGATATGGATCAAGCGGGTGCTGGCGTCGATCGGGCTCGTCGGCATCCACGTGCTGACGATCATCGTGGTGCTCGTGGGCGTGGCCATCTTCTTCTACGAGCGGCGCAAGGACATCCCGATCCGCTCGCAGTATTTCGGGTGGATCGTGGCCGAGAGCGCCGTCTACGCCGTCGTCGTCGCCTTCCTGGTGTCGACGGTCGTAGGCGTCATCTTCGCGGCCGCCCCCGTCCGCGTCGAACTGCTGATTCCGCCGCAACTGGCCGAGCAGAGCCTGTGGACGCGGCTGGCGCTGTCCATCGGTGCGGGCATCTACGAAGAACTCGTCTTCCGGGTGCTGCTCGTGGGCGGGCTCTACCTCGCGCTCAAACACGCGCTGCCGCAGGTGCGTTATGCGTACGTACTCGCCGCCGTCGTCGGGGCGCTGCTCTTCAGCGGGGTGCATTACGTCGGCGCGCTGGGCGATGCGTTCACGGTTGGCTCCTTCATGTTTCGTTTCCTGTTCGGCCTCGCGCTCAACGTCATCTTCCTGGCGCGCGGCTTCGGCGTGGCGGCCTGGACACACGCGCTCTACGACGTGATGATCGTAACCGGCCTCATGGGCTGACGAAACGACACACCGCGCCGAACCGGTATCTTTGTTGCAGGGTTGAAGAGGCACAGGCAACCGGGCGTACCGAGCACACTCCGGATGACGCAGATACCCACATTTTGTCCATAGATCGCTATGAATGCCCTACGCACGACGGCCCTGATGGCCGTCCTTATCGTCCTCTTCGCCCTCGTGGGCCGGGCCATCGCCGGGCCTTCGGGCATGCTCATCGCCTTCGGCATCGCCGTCGCGATGAACTTCGGCAGCTACTGGTTCAGCGACAAGATCGTCCTGCGCATGTACAAGGCGAAGGAGGTGACGCGCAGCCAGGCGCCCGAACTGTTCGAGATGGTGGACCGGCTGCGGCAGCGCGCCAACCTGCCGATGCCCAAGGTCTACATCATTCCGGACAACCAGCCGAACGCCTTCGCCACGGGCCGCAACCCCGAGCACGCCGCCGTGGCTGTGACCAACGGCATCGTGAAGATGCTCGACCGCGACGAGCTGGAAGGCGTCATCGCCCACGAGCTGGCGCACATCCAGAACCGCGACATCCTCATCTCGTCGATCGCCGCGGCGACGGCCTCGGCCATCACGCTGCTGGCGCGCTTCGGGCTCTTCTTCGGCGGCGGGCGTGACCGGGGCGGTCTCATCGCGACGCTGCTGATGGTCTTCCTGGCGCCGGTGGCCGCCATCCTGATTCAGATGGCCATTTCGCGGGCACGCGAGTTCGTCGCCGACCGGGACGGCGCGGAGATCTGCGGCAAACCCCAGGCCCTCGCCAGCGCCCTGCAACGCCTCCAGCACGGCGCCGAGCGGCAGCCGATGGACGCCAATCCGAGCACGGCCCACATGTTCATCGTCAACCCGTTCGCGGGCGGCATGGGCGGGCTGCGCAACCTGTTCTCCACGCACCCGCCCACGGAGGAGCGCGTCGAACGCCTGATGCAGATGGCGCGCTAGGCATGCAACGATGCTGAAACGAAGCCCGGACCAGCAGGGCTGCTCCTCTTGGTCCGGGCTTTTCCTTTACGTGGCGGTGTCCGTGCGGTGATCTCGGCATAGGCCCTGCGACCCGGACCGCCACTATTCTCGACCCGTGAGCGTTACTTTCACATCTTCGTACGTTCTATACTACCGGAGTCCTTTCTGAAGAGGTTGCTTATCCGGTCTGCGTGCGCAAAGGAATGACGATGCCGTCCCGTGTTTCCGTCTGGAAGCTCGTCGTGCCGGGCGTGTTGGCGCTCGGGGTGGTGCTCGCGGGCGTATGGATCGCCGTAACGGTGGGGCAGGATCCTGCGGACGCGTCGACGGAACTGACAGCGGGCGAACGGGCCTACTGGCGGTGGGTCGGGCACCTCCAGGAGGACGGCGCCGAGGCGCTCGGACGGGGGCTGGATCTGGTCGAGCGATACCCGGATCAGTCCCGATTGTACCTCCGCCTGGCCGAACACTGCCGGGCGATGGAGGACGTCTCGGCGTGCCGCACCGTCTTCGATCAGGTCGAGCCCCGGAGCGCTCGCGCGCGGCTGTACCGGGAGACCGGGTACGCCCTCCTGCTGGGACCGGTCGATACCGATGAAGCGCTGGTCCGATGGCAGTCGATCGCGCACGATGCCGCGCTGGACCCGACGTTGGCCCGCCTCGTGGTGGATCACGCGCCCGTCGGGGAGGCGGGGTGGCTGGACGAGACCGAACGCTGGTGGCGCTTCCAGCTGAGTCGCGACTCGACCGATGCGGGCATCACCTTCGGGCTGGGCTATGCGGCGATGCGGCGGCAGGCGTGGGGTCAGGCGGAGGAGTTGCTCCGCCGAGCCACGGCGACAGCGCCCGACGACCCCGTTCCCTACCGGCAGCTGGCCCGCATCTATCAGGTCACGGACCGCCCCGAGCGCTTCGAGGCCGTGCTGATGGCGGGCATCGAGGCCGCAGAGGCCCGCAACGATCTCGCGCAGATCGCAGCGCTCGAAGGGACGCTCCGCTGGGCGCAGGCCTGGCGGGCGGGCCGCCTGGACGAGGCCGAGCGGCACCTCGACGTGACGCTGACGAAGAGCCGAACGCTGGCCGACGAGCGCACCGAAGGCATCACCCTTTTCAGGCTCGCCGCACTGCACCACGAACGGCACCGGTATGACGCGGCGCTGGAGGTGCTCGACGCGGCGGAGTTGCACTACACCCGGCACTTGCGTCACCGGGCTCCGGAAGTCATGGTGCTGCGCGGGCAGGTGCTCAGCGGGATGCTGCGCTATCGAGCGGCGGAGCGGACGCTGGAGGCGGCCGTCGCTGCCGCCGAGGACGTGCGCAACCGGCTCGTGACGGTACAGGCCACCATCGCCCTGGCCGAGCTGCGGCACGCGCGCGGGCGGCACCGGGCAGCGCGGGAGGCCGGACAGCGCGCGCTGATGCTGGCCCAGCAGCTCCGGGCCGTCGACCAGGAGATCGCCGCGCGGGTGGTGCTGGGCGAGGTCGCGCAGCGCGAGGGCGACCTGGACGAGGCCCTTACGCACCTGCAGGCCGGGCTGACGCTGGCCGAGACGGCGCAGCACCGGGTCCGCATCCGAGAACTGCACAGCAAGCTGGGGCTGACGGCCCTCCGCCTCGGCGACGCTACGACGGCGAAGGAGCACTTCGGCACCATGCTGGACGCCATGCAAGACCAGGTGGATCGCTTCGCGCTCGCTGAGGCCTGCGTCGGGCTGGGGCGGACGTACGCACAGTTCCAGAATCCGGAAGAGGCGATCCGCTACTTCGACCGGGCGCTGGCGCTCCTGCGGGCCGAGGACAGCGACGGGGACGAGCGCCTGCGGGTGGAAGCGCTCATCGGGAAGGCGTGGGCGCTCCTCGACCTGGGCGCGCTGGACCGGGCCGAGGCGCATCTGCTGACGGCGCAGGAGCTACTGCCGGACGACCGGGCAGCGACCTATCGCATCGCGACGGCGCGGGGATGGGTCGCCCTGGAGCGGGCCGCGTACTGGCCCGCCCTCGACCATTTTCAGGCCGCCACGGCCACGTACCGCCCCGGGCAACGCCCGCCGATGCAGTGGCAGGTGACCTTCGGGACGGCCCTGGCCCACTGGCGCCTCGGCCATCCCCGCCGGGCGGAGCGAGCCTTCGAGGCCTCCGTCGCGGCGATCGAGGCCGTGCGGAACGAGTTGCAGCGCCCGTCCAGCCGCTCCTCCTACGTGCAGAACAAGACGCAGGTGTACGAGCACTTCGCCGCGTTTCTGGAGGAGCGGGGCCGCAGCGCCGACGCCTTCTACTACACCGAGCGCGCCCGCAGCCGCAGCCTGGTCGATCTGCTCTACACGTCTCAGCAGGAGCGCCGCACCCGCGGAGAGCAGGCCGCCCGCCCGGTCCTTACCGTGAACCAGCGATTCCGGTCGCTGACGCCGGATCCGGAAGCGGTGGACGCCTCGCCCGACGGCGCCGCACCGCCCGAGATCGGGGCGATGCGGGACGGGGCGCCCCGCGAGGAACTGGGGCGCTTGGCCTGGCCCGGCTGGGCCTTCGACGGCGCGATGGCGACCGCGGCGCCGCTGTTCACCTTCGATACGCTCCCCGCCGACTCCGTCCGCTTTACGCTCGCCAACCGGGAAGCCATGGTCGTCTATGACCTGCGCCGCATCGGTCTGCAGGGACGGCGGCAGGACGCCTCCGTGGCGTACGTGGTCCTGCCCAATGAGATCATCACGCTGTCGCTCGACGTGGATGAGGACCTGGAAGAAGCCGTCATCTTCCTCCGGGAGCACATCGGCAGTGAGGAAGGCGGGCCGGGCGAGGGCTGGGAGCCTGCCGCACGCCGCCTCTACGACGTCCTCATCGCTCCGCTCAAGTCCGCGCTGCCGGGATGGGTGAACCACCTCCACATCGTGCCCGAGGGCGTGCTCAACTACCTTCCGTTTGCGGTGTTACAGGGGCCCGAAGGGCGCTTTCTGGTGGAAGACTATGCGCTCTCCGTGGTCCCTTCCGCCGGGACGCTCAAGCTGTGCCGCCAGCAGAACCCGCGTCGCTGGCGGTCGATTCTGCTCTTCGCCGATCCTGATGGCGGGCTGCCCGGGTCGCGCAGCGAGGTGCTGGCCATCCAGCGCGAGTCCCCCAACCGGCGGCACGTCTTCACGGGCGCGCAGGCGACGCAGGCCACCCTGGAGGACGTAGCGGGGCAGTACGACATCCTGCACTTCGCCACGCACGGGCGCTTCATCCGCCGGGCGCCGTGGCGCTCCCATCTCGAACTGCACGGCGGCGAGCGGCTCACGGTCGAGGAAATCGGCCGCCTCGACCTCGACGCCTACCTCGTCACGCTGAGCGCCTGCGAGACGGCCCTCAGCGGCGGGCGCGTCAACGACGTGCCCAGCGGCGACGAGTGGATCGGGCTCAACCAGGCCTTCCTGACCGCCGGGACGCCCACCGTGATGGCCAGCCTGTGGCCCATCGACGACCGGGTGAGCGGAGCCTTCATGATCGACTTTTATGATCAGCTCGGCCCCCGCGGCAAGGCGCAGGCCCTGGCCGACGTGCAGCGCCGCTTCATCCGGGACGGGCGGTGGCACCATCCGTTCTACTGGGCCCCGTTCACCATCATCGGGGATCCATTGTAGGGCGTCGGGGGAAGAGGGAAGCGGGGCTGCACGTCGTGATGCGTGTTGCGTGGTCCGTGATGCCAGGTCCGGTTGCCTACTTGCGCTTTGTCATCCCGGCCTGAGCTTGTCCCGACGTGCCGTCGGGGAACCGGGATCTCTCCCTCTGGCAGAAATGGCGACCGGAGAAATGCAGACACGAGTGTGAGCGACTGATGGAGCGCAGCGGAATAATCAGGTCCGGCATGA
>JAAAOL010000543.1 GCA_009908885.1 Bacteroidota bacterium
CTACCGCTATAGCCTCGGCGGCTTCTACCGCTACGACGAAGGCCCCGTGGTGACGGGGCTGCCCACCGAGGGCCTGCAGCTGAAGGGCAACATCACGCGCCTGCTGGACGACGGCTACCTCCGCCTCCACGCCAAGTACCTGGACGATGAGGCCCAGTTCTTCCTGCCCTTCCCCCACGAGACCGAGTCGCAGGAGGCGGCGGACGGCATCGACGGCGATGAGATCACGACGATCAACGCCGAGGAAGCCGCCGACTTCAGCTTCCGCACGCCCGACGGCGTCTTCGAGTCGGACATGGCGAACGGCATCGTGGCGCGCGGCGCGCAGGTCATGTTCGAGGCCTTCCGCGACCTCGGGGACGGCTTCACGGTGGAGAGCAAGACCAAGTGGACGGACATGCACCACGAGTTCAACATCTTCATCCCGTTCCCGGCCTTCATCCCCACCGACGACTACGGCAGCCAGTTCGTGGACGACCCGGAGACGCAGCGCGCCCGCTTCACCTACGCCAACAGCCCCACGAACGCGGCCTACACGGGCCAGTACGTCATCGACCAGGGCGCGTGGGACTGGGAGCGCCCCTATACCGACATCGCCACGGACCTGCAGGTGTCGAAGGACTTCGTCGCCGGGACGGCCACCCATAACGTCACCGTCGGCGCGTTCCTGTCGCGCACCCAGGTCAACCAGCGCGACATCCACAACAGCGTCCTCGTCGAGTTCGCCGACCAGCCGCAGTTGCTGGATCTGACCATCCAGAATGCGGCCAGTTCGGCACCGAGGATGACACGTTCACGCCCGTCACGCACGAGGGCCTCACGAACGCCGTCGGCACGCTGGGCTCGGTCTACGTGAACAACTACATCACCAGCAACAAGATCGCCGGCTACGTCGGCGACGAGATCAGCTTCGGCGAGGCGTTGCGCGTGGACGTGGGCGTCCGCTACGAAATCCGCCGCGCCGAGTGGACGGTGGAGAGCTCCGAGCCCACCGGCGAGGACGGCGAGTTCGGCGAGGCGCTGGCCCTGCAGGGCTTCCAGTGGGGCAACGGCGACTTCACCCGCCGCGACGTGTACTCCGACGACCTCGCCGCGTCGGTCGGCGTCAACTACGGCCTGACGGACGTGCTGAACCTGTACGCCGTCGGCAGCCGGGGCTACTTCTTCCCCGAACTCGTCTCGCTGACGAGCGGCGCGGAGATCGGCGATCTGGAGAACGAGAAGTTCCTCCAGGTGGAGGGCGGCGTCAAGGCCGGCTCGCCGACGATCTCCGGCACGCTGGCGCTCTACTACACGGAGCTCAACGACCGCTTCGCCGCCGACCCGCGCGTGGACCCCGAAACGGGCGTCGTGACGACCGTGCCCGCCCAGATCGGTGGCAGCCAGACGTTCGGCGTGGAGGCTACCGCGGCCTACCTGGTGCCCGCCATCGACGGCCTGCGCCTGGATGCGATGGTGACGTTCCAGGACCACCAGTACACCGACTACACCAGCGGCGACAATGACTTCACCGGCAACTGGATCCGCCGCCAGCCCAAGGTGATGCTGCGGGGCGCGGCCCAGTACGAGCAGGAGGGCTTCGACCTCCGCGTCAATGCCAAGTACACCGGCAAGCGCTTCGCCGACGAGGCCAACTTCCAGGAGCTGGATCCCTACACGGTGGTCAACGCGGGCGCAGGCTACACGGCCAGCTTCGCGGAAGGCCAGTCGCTGCGCTTCGGCGTGCACGTGTTCAACGCGCTCGACAGCCGCGGCCTCACCGAGGGCGACCCGCGCCTGCCGCCGGGCACCTCCATCGAGGACCAGCCCTTCTTCAACGCGCGCCCCATCTTACCGCGCCGCGTCGTGGCGAAGCTGACGTACAACCTGTAAGTTGCCGTCGATGAAGGCGGCGGATGGGCTGCAAGCGACTGCGGACGACGCGCTCGCTTTCGCCCGCATGCTACCTTCTCCCGACGGACGGTACCGCTTCGCCGCCGGAGCGCACCCCCGCCCGGTCGGCCCGTCAAACGGCTGACCGGGCGTCTTGTTGATCCACCTCACCGCAGTCTACAGGTCCCCTGCCCGCGTCCATGACTGATTTCCCGATCAGCACCATCGACCTTGTCATCATCGTCGGCTACTTCGCCGTCGTCTTCGTCATCGGCTACGTGATCGCCCGCCGCACTGAGAGCGGGGAAGACCTCTTCCTGGCCGGGCGCGCGCTGGCCTGGGGCGCCATCGGCTTCTCGCTGTTCGCGTCCAACATCTCCAGCACCACGCTCATCGGCCTCGCCGGCGACGCCTACAAGACGGGCATCGCCGTGTCCAACTACGAGTGGATGGCCGGGATCGTGCTGGTGTTCATGGCCATCTTCCTGATCCCGTTCTTCATCCGATCGCGCCTGACGACGATTCCCGAATACCTGGAGAAGCGGTTCGACGCCCGCTCCCGCACTTATTTCTCCGGGCTCACCATCGTCACCAGCATCCTGATCGACACGGCGGGCGGCCTCTACGCGGGCACGCTGGTGCTGCAGACGTTCTTCCCGGAGCTGGACTTCGTGGCGACGGCGTTCGTGCTGGCCCTCATCGCCGGGCTCTACACGGCGGCGGGCGGCCTCGCGGCGGTCGTCTACACGGACATCCTGCAGGCCGTCATCCTCATCATCGGCTCCACGATGATCGCGTGGATCACCTTCGGCCAGTTCGATTTCTCGTGGGCCCAGGCCACGGCGCAGCTTCCCGAGGGGCACCTGTCGCTCATCCGCCCGATGGACGACCCGGCGCTGCCGTGGCTCGGGACGCTGATCGGCGTGCCCATCCTGGGCCTCTACTACTGGGGCCTGAACCAGTACATCGTGCAGCGCATCCTGGGCGCGAAGGACCTGAAGCACGCCCGCTGGGGCGCCATGCTGGGCGGCCTGCTCAAGCTGCTGCCCCTGTTCATCATGGTGCTGCCCGGCGCGTTCGCATTCGTGCTCTTCCCCGAGATCGCCGAGCCCGACATGGTCTTCCCGACGCTGGTGAGCGAGCTGCTGCCCGTCGGCGTGACCGGGCTGGTCCTGGCGGGCCTGATCGCCGCCATCATGTCCAGCATCGACTCGACGCTCAACTCGGCCTCGACGCTGGTGACGATGGACTTCATCCAGCCGCGCCGTCCGAACCTGACGCCGAAGCAGATCGGGCGCATCGGGCGCGTCGTGACGGTCGTGCTGATGCTGGCCGCCGCCGCGTGGGCCCCGGCCATCCGGTCGTTCCCGGGCCTCTGGAGCTACATCCAGGCGATGCTCTCCTACCTCGTCCCGCCCGTGGTGGCGGTCTTTATGATGGGGCTCTTCTGGCAGCGCACCAACGCCCCCGCCGCCTTCTGGACGCTCCTCGGCGGGCACGCGCTCTCGGCCATCGCCTTCACGCTGACGCAGATGGGCGTGCTGGACCTCCATTTCACCATCATGGCGGGCGTGCTGACGGGCCTCTGCTTCCTGCTGTGCCTCGGGCTGACGCTGACCACGCAGGCGATCCCGAGCGACGAGCAACTGTACGACCTGACGTGGCGCGGGCGGGCCGTCGCGGTGCCGGAGTCGATGGCCTGGTACCAGGACTACCGCGTGCAGGCGGCGGTCGTGGTGGGCCTCACGGTGGTCATGGTGATCGTGTTCTGGTAGAGGTATCTGGTAGAGGTCCCGTGCGACACAGGGAGGGGCTGCGCCCTATGGGTCCGTCGGGCCATGCCTTCCCGACGCGAATACGCTTATCTTGCGTCCGGCAGATACTCTAACACCACCAACCCGCTCTGACCCGATGACCCCACCCGACGCCGTTACGCTGCACCCCTGGGACGACGTCCCGCACGAAGACCTGACGCCCGCCATCGGCCGCCGCATGGTGACGGGCGAGCGGGCGATGCTGGCGCACGTCTACCTGAAGAAGGGCGCCGTCGTGCCGCTGCACCACCACGAGAACGAGCAGTTCACCTACATCCTGCGGGGCGCCCTCCGCTTCTGGATCGGCGGTGCGGACGACGAGACTGAGGTGGTCGATGTCCGTGCGGGCGAGGTGCTGCACATCCCGCCGAACGTGCCCCACAAGGCCAAGGCGCTGGAGGATACGCTCGACCTCGACGTGTTCAGCCCGCCGCGTCAGGACTGGCTCGACCAGACCGACGATTACCTGCGCGGCTCAGGGTGACGCCAAGAAGCGGGCCCCTGAACGTCGCAGACGCCATTATGACATCCTCCAGGAGTGCGTTCTGGCGGGACATCGTCACGGGCTGGCGCGCTGGACTCATGCATCGCGCGGGAAAGGCCCCAGCGCCGAAAGCTGCGACTCCGCTGATGTTCTGTGCAGACGACTCATACCAACTCCGGTTAATGAGTTGGTGTATGGAGGGTTGAAAGGTTGAAGGGTTGGAGAAAAGTCACGTCCATACGTCCACACCTACGCACTTCCAACCCCAAATCCGGCCTCGCGGGGCTACGTCATAATGGTTCAGCCGGATTTGGTATCACCGCCTATCACGAGCGCGTGACACGTCGCGCTTGCGCACCATCCCGCCGGACTCGTACGTTGGGGCAGCCACTTTTCCACCGGCCAATGTTGTTGTCCCGATGTCCGACGCTTCGTCCTTCCAGGGCTGGGCGCGCGCGCTGCGCGAGATCGTCCTGATCGTCTCCAGTATCCTCATCGCCTTCGCCCTCAACACGTGGTGGGACGCGCGGGCCGAGGACAAGCGGGCTGAGGCGTATCTGGAACAGCTCCTCGCCGACGCGGAGAGCTATGAGACCCACCTCCGCGCCTCGATCCGCCACGACCAGCGGATGCGGCAGTGCGCCGAGGCGATGCTGCACTACATCCACTCCGAGGAGAGCGCCGCGCCGCGCGACTCGCTCAGCACCTGGCTGCTCTGCGCGACCAACTTTTCCGACGTGCGCCCCATCGAGGGCACCTTCGAATCGCTTATCCAGACGGGCGACATCGGCCTCATCGAAAACGACAGCCTGCGCAGCCGCATCGTGGCCACCACAGGCTACATGGACCACACCCTCCGCAAACTGAACACCACCGAGGCCGAACTGCTCGCGATGCTGCGGGACCTCCAGTACGAGGTCGACCTGCACGACCTGACGGCCTACCTGGACGAGCTGCCCATCGATCCGCCCGCGTACCGCCGCTTTCCGGTCGCGTTCGAGGATCTGCGCGAGCGCAAGCACCTCAACGGCGCGATGCTCACGGGCTACACCTTCTCCAGCATCCGGCTCATCTACCTGCAGCGCCTGCTCGACGAGGTGCAGGGCATCGAACGGCTGCTGGAGGCCGAACTCGCCCAACGATGACCGGCGCTGCCCCCTCTTTCTCGATCGCTACTCGCCTGGATAGACGAGTCCCCATGGCGCGCGGAGCCGGTCCAGCGTCTGCATGATCTGGAGCGTCTCGCCGAGCGGCATGACGGGGCTTTCGGCGCGTCCGGCGCGGAGGCAGTCCATCGCGTGCGCCGCCTCGAACTGGTAGCCGTGCCCCTCGTAGGGCCGGGCGATGGTCTCGGCGTCCTGCCCATCCCGCTCTATCGTGATCGTCGTGGCGCACCACCACCGCGCATGAATCCGGATGCGACCGCCCGTTCCGCTGATGACGATCTCGCGCGGCCCGTTCGTCCGAAAGGAGGCGGCCAGCACCGCCATCGCGCCGCTGTCGTAGCGCAGCACGTAGGCCGACTGCTCGTCGACGCCGGTCGCACCCAGCACGGCGGACGACGTGACCGCGTCCGGCGGGCCGAGCACCTGCGACGCCAGCGAGATGGGATAGACGCCGAGGTCGAGCAGGGCCCCACCGCCCAGCTCCGGATTGAACAGACGATGTCCCGCGTCGAACGCCCGGTGCGCGCAGATGTCGCCCTGCACGAGCTGCACCTCACCGATGGCGTGCGCGTCGAGCAGCCGTTGCACGTCGCCGAACACCGGCAGAAAGCGCGTCCACATGGCCTCCATCAGAAACAGCCCGCGCTCCCGGGCCAGCGCGATGAGGTCCGCGGCTTCGTCGGCGTTGAGGGTGAACGGTTTCTCGCACAGCACCGCCTTCCCGGCCGCCAGGCAGACCCGCGCGTCGGCGTGGTGGGACGGATGCGGCGTGGCGACGTAGACGATGTCGACGTCCGGGTCGGCGGCGAGATCGGCGTAGGCACCGTAGCGCTGCGGCACGTCGAACCGGTCCCCGAAGGTATTGGCGCGCTCCTCAGCACGGGACCCGACGGCATGGAGAGTGGCGTCGGGCAGCAACTGCAGGTCGGCGGCGAACTTGCGGGCGATACCGCCGGTGCCCAGAATGCCCCAGCGGATGACGGAGGTATCGGCCATGGTGCGTGGTGCGTGATGCGTGGTGCGTGGTGTGTGATGCGTGTTTTGAGGGTTTTTCCCTCACGAAGCTGTTCTCGGCGGCCTCCTAATGCACCTTCTAGCGGTCTTCTGGTCAAAGACGGGTGGCGCTGGTGGTGACTGCCAAGGCGCCGGATCGAGGCGTAGCCGTAGCTACGGCGAGATCCGGGAACGCCGGCTGGCGGCGCCAGCGACGCACGGACTGACCAAGAGATGGCTGGATGGTGCACTAATGGGTGCATTCCATCTCGGCCGATGGTGATTCCGAACATCGCCGAGGGTTGCACTTCGCTCCACCCCGGCTACTCCGTACCGTCGCGCCTTCGGAGCTGTCGAACGCCGACGGCGTGACGGACCGTTCGTAGCTGGGCGTGGAGCCAGCGGCGAAACGTCCAGCGAAACGGCCAATCACGGTCTTTGGATATCTCTTTAGACAGCAATGCACGGCTCAGCAAACGAACGACGACGGCGTGTCGGCACGGCCCGTAGCCGCCCCGACCTCCGATACGGGGTAACTGGTATGAAGTCCC
>JAAAOL010000512.1 GCA_009908885.1 Bacteroidota bacterium
CGCCGCGATGGTGCCCATCACGCCCATATAGCCGTAGTTCCACACGATGGCGGCTTCTTTGTCGAGGTAGCGGGCGAGGTTGCGCTCCAGATCCAGATGCCGCTCCGTCGTGCCCGTCATGAACCGGGATCCCATCGGCGACCAGGGTCCGTGTTCGTCCAGCGCGTCCATCGCCCGACCGTGCACCCGCCCGTCGTGAGCGATCCCGAGGTAGTTGTTGATGGACCAGACGATGACCTCGCGCCCCTGAAAACGCATGTGTGGCCCGACCGGCCCTTCGAGGATCGGCTGCGTAAAGTACCGGTCCTTTTGCACGCGGTAGGCGCCGAAGTAGCCGCCGTCCGTGTCACACTTGGCGAACAGGTCCCCCCCGCCGCTCTCGGAGACCTCGTCGTCCAGATTGCGGTCGGAGGGCGACCGGCCGGCGAGGTCCTGTGCCAGCTGTTCGATGCTCAGGTCAGCGAGTTCGTGCTCCAGTGCCACGTCCACGCCAAGGTCGGTCTCGATCGCCAGCTTGAGTTCGACGGCATCCAGCGAGTCGAGCCCGAGGGCACTGAGCGGCGCGGTGGGATCGAGGCGGTCAGCGGGTAGCCGCATCGCTTTGGCAATGCGGTGCCGCAGCCACTCGGCGATCGCTTCCGGCCCGGCGTCGTGCGAGGGGGCTGAGCGGATCGCGTTCTCGCGGTCTTCGTCCCCAACGTCCAGCGTGTCGCGGGCGACCTCGGGCAACGTACCGGCTCGCAACCCTACTCGGCATGCCGTCCGCTGAATCTTGCCGCTGGTCGTTTTCGGCAGGCCTCCGGTTTTCAACAGCGATACGGTGTGCACTTGCAGGGCATGCGTCTCGGAAACAGCGCGGCGGATGGCATCGATGATGGGACGCGCGTCGAGGTCTCGCAATGCACTCCGCCGCACCTCGTGCACCACGGCGAGGCGTTCCTGCCCCTCCACGTCCCAGGCAAGGGCTGCACCACCGGACGGACGGAGCGCCGGATGCGCCTTCGCCACCGTCTCTTCGATGTCCTGCGGGTAGTGATTGCGCCCCCGGATGATGATGAGATCCTTGAGCCGCCCGGTGACGAACAACTCGCCATCGCGAAGGAAGCCGAGGTCACCCGTACGGAGGGCAGCCCCATTTTGCGAGCCGTTCGGGCGCGCGCCGAACGTGAGCTCCGTCGCCTCCGGCTGCTGCCAGTAGCCCTGCGTGACGCTGGCGCCAGAGACCCAGATCTCACCGACCTGCCCTTCCGAACACAGGGCGTTGGTCTCGGGATCGACGATCTGGAGGCGCAGACCGTCCCACGTACGCCCCGAACTCACGAGTGGGCGCGCATCGTCCTGCTGGCCCACGGCGGGAAGTACATGGTGATCTTCCAGCGCCGACGCCTTGACCAGGTCGACGCGGGGCGCGTCGGTGCGGGGCGTCCCCGTAACGAACAACGTCGCTTCGGCGAGCCCGTAGCACGGCAAGAATGCTTCGCGGCGAAACCGGTACGGTGTAAAGGCATGGGTGAAGCGATCGAGCGTCTCGGCTCGCACCGGCTCGGCGCCGTTGAAGGCGACGTCCCAGGAGCTGAGGTCGAGTCCCTCGCACTGGTCCGGGGTGATCTTTCGCGCACAGAGCGCATACGCAAAGTCTGGCCCGCCGCTGATGGTGGCCCGGTGCCGCGAGATCGCCCTGAGCCAGCGGACCGGCTTCTGCAGAAAACACACCGACGGCATCAACACGCAGGAACCGCCCACATACAAGGGGTGCAACACCGTCCCGATCAGTCCCATGTCGTGATACAGCGGCAGCCAACTGCACACCTTGGCGTCGGCGTCCGTCTGAAACGCCGCCTGGATGATCGACTGGTTGTGCAGCAGATTGCCGTGGCTCACCATCACCCCTTTGGGCGTGCCCGTCGAGCCGGACGTATATTGCAGGAAGGCCAGCGTATCGGCGTCGATTCCAGGGGGCGACCACGCCTCGGCATCGGAGGCGCCGAGCGTGTCGGTGGGAAACTGGTGCAGGACGCTCAGGTCCTCGTGCTCGGCGAAGTGCCGCTCGATCATCGACAGGATGGGCTGTGTCGCCAGTACCGCCGTCGCCTGTGCGTCTGCCACGATGCTGTCGATGCGGTCGAAGGAGCGATTGCGCCGGGGCGGATAGGCCGGTACCGCCGTCACCCCTGCGTACAGACAGGCAAAGAACGCCGCGATATAGTCGAGGCCGGGGGGATAGAGCAGCAGTGCACGACCGTCCGTCAGGCCGCGAGCCTGCAGGCGTGCCGCGATGGCACGGGCCCGGCGGTCGAGTGCTGCGTACGTGATGGATTCTTCATCCTCCTCGCCGTCCGCCAGGAACGTGTAGGCACATCGGTCGGGCGTGTGGTCAGCACGGGCCCGGAGTACATCGACGAGGGTTTCCGCGACGGTCACGTCAGGCTGCGTAGATGAACGCATGAAGGGAGAGCTGTTGATGAGCAAGAACGTACGCCTATCTTGAGGGGACGACGCGGCGCACGACAGATCATAGGTGGGAACGTACACCCCGAAAATATATAGACCAACGCACTCATATAAACCTGGACGATGCGTCCCCTTTCTCTCATGGACCAACTTACCCAGAAAAACCCGTAAACTGCGCCTTTTCCGTGCAGCGCGGTGCGCGCATGCCATCACGCTGGTTTCTTCCACGTGTAGCCCCGCCGTACAAACCCTCCGCTTCGCTGCAGTACGGAGTCGCTGTCTCATTTTTCCTCGCGCCCAAACGCTCATGGTTTCTCGTCGCACTGCATGGTGGCTGTTCGTGCCGGTGCTGCTGGTGCTGGTGGGCTACGTGCTGTACCCGAGTCTGCGCACCTTCGCCCTCGGCCTGCAGCTCGACACGTGGGCGGACGTTTTTTCGTCGTGGCGTGCGGTCAACGTCCGGGCGCTCATCAACTCCGTCGTCGTCTCGCTGGGCAGCGTGGCGGGCGCGGGGATGCTGGGCACGGCGCTGGCGTACTTCTTCTTCCGCTACCGCATGCCGGGCCGCCGCCTGCTGATGGCGATTGCGGCCTTTCCGCTGGCGCTGCCGCCGCTGGTGGGCGTGCTGGCCTTCTTCTTCCTCTACGGCGAGAGCGGCATCCTGCCGCGCAGCCTGCAGGCGCTCTTTAACCTGTCGGACGTCCCTTTTTCATTCGAGGGGCTGTGGGCCGTCTGGCTGGTGCACGTCTACTCGCTCTACGTCTACTTCTACCTGTTCGTCCTGGCGGCGCTGCGCGGCGTGGACCGCAGCCTGCTGGAGGCGTCGGCGGACCTGGGCGCGTCCTCGTGGATGACGTTCCGGCGCGTGGTGCTGCCGCTGCTGCGCCCGGCGCTGGTGAGCGCGGCCCTGCTCGTCTTCATGATCTCGATGGCCTCGTTCACGGCGCCGCTGCTCTTCGCCGACACCGACCCGTTCCTGACGGTCCAGATCTACAACTACAAGCGCAACGGCGACCTCGCCCTCTCGGCCACCATCTCGACGCTGCTGACGGTGATCTGCGTCGTCTTTCTGCTGCTCATCGAGTGGACGAACCGACGACAGATCACGGGCGGGGCGAAGGGCGCTGCACCCCCGCCGCTGCCGGTGACGGGCGGCTGGCAGCGCGCGCTGGCCATCCTGGGCGTGGTGCTGCTCCTGCTCTTCCTGCTGCTGCCCATCGCCACGGTGCTGCTCATCTCGTTCGCGCAGGAGGGGGCGTGGACGTACCAGATCCTGCCCGCGAGCTACACGCTGAGCAACTACGCCGCGCTGCTGGCCGACCCGGACGTGTTCGCGCCGATCTGGAACAGCCTCCAGATGGCGGGCCTGGCGACGGTGGGCAACGTGGTCTTCGGCGTAGCGGCGGCGCTGGTGGTGGTCAAGACGACGCTGCGCGGGCGCGGGCTGGTGCGCATCCTGGCCGTGCTGCCGTTCGCCATCCCGGGCACGGTCATCGCCATCAACCTGATCGTGACGTTCAACACGCCGACGGCGCTGGCGGCCGGGCAGATCCTGGTGGGCACCTTCTGGATCCTGCCACTGGCCTACTTCATCCGCATGATTCCACTCGTGACGCGGGCCACCTCGGCGGCGCTGGAGCGCTACGACGACCGCCTGACCGAGGCCTCCGCCGACCTGGGCGCACCCTTCCGGACGACCTTCTGGCGCGTCATGCTGCCCATCATCACGCCGGGCATCGTGGCGGGCACGCTGCTCACCTTCGTGACGGCGCTGGGCGAGTTCGTCTCGTCCATCCTGCTCTACGTCTACGGCAACCGGCCCATCAGCGTGGAGGTGTGGGCGCAGCTCACGCGCGAGTTCAACTTCGGCGAGGCGGCGGCCTACAGCGTCTTCCTGATGATCCTCATCGGCCTCTCCACGCTCGCCGTCCGCTGGATGGGCGTGCAGGACACGAGCGTTTCGGTGTAAGGTCTGGAGGTTTCAGGTTGGAAGGTTTCAGGTCGAACGGTCGCAGGTCCATAGGTCGCAGCCCACCCGTCCCCCCGCTCTCCCACTCTCCCACTCCCCCACTCTCCCACTCCTCCTTCCCTCATCGCTCGTCCCCCGAAACAAAAGCCTCCGTCAGACCTTCCCACAACGCGTTTCCCTCGTTCCTCTCCTTCTCGCCACCGCTGTTCATGAAGATCACCGTCATCGGGGCCGGCGCCATTGGCTCGGCCGTCGCCCGCTACCTGCTGGAGCACGACGACGTGCGGCAGGTGCAAGTCTGCGACGCGCGCGCCCGGGCGCTCCAAGAGCTGCACAACCTGGTCGAGAGCCCGCGCCTGCGCTCCTTCCAGGTCGACGCCCGTGACCCGAACGTACTGGAGCCCATCCTGCGCGGGGCCGACTGCGCCGTGGGCTGCACGCTGCCCCGCCTCAACCCGACGCTGGCCGAGCTCTGCCTCGACCTCGGCATCAACTACTGCGACCTCGGCGGCAACGACGACATCGTCCGCCAGCAACTCGCCCTCAACGACCGGGCGCTCAAGAAGACGCTCTGGATCGTGCCCAACTGCGGGCTCGCGCCCGGCCTCGTCAACGTGCTGTGCCTGCACGGCATCGAGCAGTTCGACGAGGTGGAGACCGCCCATCTGCGCGTGGGCGACGTGCCGCTGCACCCCGAGCCGCCGTTCAACTTCCGCATCTCGTGGTCGGCGGAGAAGATCATCGACGACTACACGGGCCCGGTCTATCTCATCGAAGACCGCGAGATGCACGAGGCCGAGCCGCTGTCGCACCACGAGCACATCTGCTTTCCCGAGCCGTTCGGGCGGATGGAGGCGTTCTGCACGGCGGGCGGCCTCTCGACGCTCACCGAGGACCTGGCCGGGCGCGTCCGCACGCTCGACCACAAGACGATCCGCTGGGAGGGCCACGCCGCCCAGATGCGCTTTCTGCTGGAGCTGGGCTTCGGCGAGCGCCGCAACATCGACGTGCGCACCCACCTGACCTACCGGGACGTGCTGGTGCGCCGCATGCGCCAGCGCCTCGGCGGCGAGTACCAGGACGCGGTGCTGATGCGCGTGCTCATCCAGGGCACGAAGGACGGCGCCCCCCGCACGCTCGTCTACGAGATGGTGGACCTCTACGACGAGGACAGCCACACCTCGGCCATGAAGCGCTGCACCGCCATCCCGACGGCGGCGGTGGCCGTCCTGATCGCCTCCCACGAGATGCCCGGCGGCGGGGCCGCTCCGCCCGAGATGATCATTCCCCACGAGCGCTTTCTGGAGATGGTCACCGAGCAGGGCCTCAACATCACCACCTCCTGGCACGACGGCCACATCGACGTCACCGAAGGCTGCTGAGTCGATTTCCGAGGGGCGAGGGGCGAGGGGCGAAGGGGCGATGGCCGAAGGGATCCTCGTCCCACACAGTCACCCCGCCCCAAACCCGCAACCCAAAATCCACAACCCAAAATCCACAACCCAAAATCCACAACCCGCCCGTGCCCATCCCTGACACGCTCCTCGGCGACCTGACGCCCGAGGCCTTCCTGCGCGACTACTGGCAGCAGCAGCCCCTCCTCGTGCGCGGAGCGCTGCCGGACTTCGCCTCGCCGCTCGCGCCGGAGGAGCTGGCGGGGCTGGCCTGCGAGGACGACGTCACGGCGCGCCTGATCCTGGAGCAGGGCGGGCGCACCCCGTGGGAACTGCGCTACGGTCCGTTCGACGCGGACGACTTCACGACGCTGCCGGAGACGCACTGGACGCTGCTGGTGCAGGAGGTGGATCGGCTGATCCCCGCGGTGGCGGACCTGCTCGACGCCTTCCGCTTCGTGCCCAACTGGCGCATCGACGACGTGCAGATCTCGTACGCCCCCGAGCACGGCACCGTCGGCCCGCACGTGGACAGCTACGACGTCTTTCTGCTCCAGGCCCTCGGCCACCGGCGCTGGCAGATCGGCCACACGCCGGTGCCCGAGACGGACGAAGCCTTCGTGCCCGACCTGGACGTGCGCCTGCTGAAGGACTTCGAGGCAGACGCGGAGTGGGTCGTCGGCCCCGGCGACCTGCTGTACCTGCCGCCCCGCCTGCCGCACTACGGCGTGGCGCTGGACGGCTGCTTGACGTACTCCGTCGGCTTCCGCGCGCCCGCCCCGGCGGACCTGCTTCCGGCCTTCCTGGCCGACGCCGCCGAGCGCCTGGCCGATGCGCCCCGCTACCGCGACCCCGGCCTGCACCGTCCCGAGCACCCCGGCCGCATCGACGCGGACGCGTTGGCCCGCATCCGCCAGATGCTCCGCCGCGCCGTGCAGGACGACGACGCCCTCGACCGCTGGTTTGCCCGCTACGTGACCACGCCGGGCCGGGGCTCCACGCCCCTCCCGCCCGAGGCGCCCGTCACGCCCGACGCCGTCGCCGCGGCC
>JAAAOL010000200.1 GCA_009908885.1 Bacteroidota bacterium
GCCTCATCATCCGCGCCTGCGCGACCGCTTTGCCGGGGCCGAACGCATCGGGCCGGTGAAAGGGTGGGGGCTGCCGCTGGGCTCCAAGCCGCGCACCATGGCGGGCGACGGTTGGATGCTGGTGGGCGACGCCGCCAGCCTCGTCGATCCGTTCACGGGCGAGGGCATCGGCAACGCGATGGTCAGCGGCGAGCAGGCCGGCCTCTGGGCGCAGAAGGCCCACGCGGCGGGCGACTTCTCGGGCGCCTTTCTGCAGGACTACGAGCGCGACGTGATGGACCGCATCCGGGGCGAGCTGCGCCTCAGCTACCTGCTCCAGCGCATCGGCCAGTGGAAGTGGCTGCTCAACACGGTCATCCGCAAGGCGTCCCGCTCCGACGAACTGGCCGACACCATCAGCTGCATGTTCGACGACATGACCGAGCGCCGCCGCCTGCTCAACCCGGCCTTCTACCTGCGCGTCCTGGCAGCGTAGGGTTTCGGGTTCCTGGTTCGTTCCCCTTAGCGATATCGACTCATGGACGTTCACGCACCGAAAGACGGACTGAAACGCATCTGCCAGCGATACCATATCCGGCGGCTGTCGCTGTTCGGCTCCGCGCTGCGCGACGACTTTGGGCCGGACAGCGACGTCGACGTGCTCGTCGAGTTTGAGGAAGGATATGTGCCGGGATTCATCCGGCTCGCAGCCATCGAGCGCGAACTCTCGGCGCTGTTCGGAGGGCGCCCTGTGGACCTCCACACCCCGCGCGGTTTGAGTCGCTACTTCCGTGATCATGTGCTCGATACGGCCCAGGTGCAGTATGCAAAAAGCTGATCGGGTTCGACTCCGACACATGATCGACGCCGCCCGCGAGGCCATCGCCTTCACTGCAGGAAAACGCCGCGCTGACCTTGATGCGGACCGGAAGCTCGTGCTCGCCGTCGTCAAGTGCCTGGAGATTATCGGCGAGGCGGCCGCACGTCTATCTGAGGAGGTGCAGGATTCGCTGTCCGAGGTGCCGTGGCCAGACATCGTCGGCATGCGCAACCGGCTGATCCACGGCTACTTCGACATCGACTATGACATCGTGTGGGCGACGGTGCAGGACGAGTTACCCGCACTCGTTCAACGGCTAGAAACGGCCTTGCGCGATGAGGAATGATCGTCTCTCGTGTCGATCGAACCCCGCCGCCTGCTCAACCCGGCCTTCTACCTGCGTGTCCTGGCAGCGTAGGGTTCAGGTCTGCAGGTTTCAGGTTTTCAGGTTCCAGGTTTGCAGGTTGCAGGTTGTGGTTTTCCAAAGGACGGAATCGGCCCGAACCTTCCAACCTGAATCTTTCCAACCTGAAACCTTCCGTCTCCGCTCAAAAAATCGTGAACGCCCGTTCCTATCTTGAACGTGCGGCGCATTCGGGCGTACGCACCCTGCTCTACTCACCTCACCGTCTCTGATCCAACCCTCATGCACTATTACGATTTTCTGCTGATGGCGCCGCAGGCCGCCGAGGGCCCCAGCTTCCTCGTCACGCTGCTGCCGCTGCTGCTCATCTTCGTCGTCTTCTACTTCTTCATCATCCGCCCCCAGAAGAAGCGTGAGGAGGAGCGCAAAGAAATGATCGCCAGCGTGGTCAAGGGCGATAAGATCGTGACCTCCGGCGGCGTCCACGGGACCGTGACGCGGGTGGACGACGACAGCGTTCTGGCTCAGGTGGACAGCAACGTCAAGCTGCGGATCGACAAAAACGCCATCGCTAACGTGGCGGGCAAGGACAACGACTAACCCGCCCCGCGTACCGCGTGAAGGATCGGTGAGGCGAGCCGCTTCCCAGAACTTGGACGCGACGGTCGTGTTGGACTTTTTGCCTGTGTGACGCAACCGACCGGCGCTTATGAGCACCGAACCCGCTTCCACCCCCACGCACGCCACCTTCGACCCCATCGAAGACGCCATCGCCGACATCGAGGCGGGGCGCCTCGTCATCGTGGTGGACGACGAAGACCGCGAGAACGAGGGCGACTTCATCGGCGCCGCCGAGACGATCACCCCCGAGCTCGTCAACTTCATGGCCAAGCAGGGGCGCGGGCTCATCTGCACGCCCCTGACCCGCGAGCGGGCCGTCCAGCTCGACCTCGACCTGATGGTCGGCGTCGACGACAACACGGCGCTGCACCAGACGCCCTTCACCGTCTCGGTCGACTACCAGCACGACACCACGACCGGCATCTCGGCCGCCGATCGGGCCAAGACCATCCAGGCCCTCGCCGACTCGTCGGCCCAGCCAGACGACTTCGCGCGCCCCGGTCACGTCTTCCCGCTGATGGCGCGTGCGGGCGGCGTGCTGCGGCGGGCGGGCCACACCGAGGCCGCCGTCGACCTCGTGCGGATGGCCGGGCTCACGCCGGTGGGCGTCCTCGTGGAGATCATGAACGACGACGGCACGATGGCGCGTGTGCCCGAGCTGATGGAGATCGCCCGGCAGTTCGACATGCGCATCATCACCATCAAGGACCTCATCGCCTACCGGATGGAGCACGAGCGACTCATCAACCGGGTCGTGGACGTGCAGATGCCCACCAAGTTCGGCGACTTCACGCTGACCGCCTACGAAGAGCGCCTCACCGGCGACGCGCACCTCGCGCTCAGCAAGGGTGTATGGGACGAGGACGAGCCGGTGCTGGTGCGCGTGCACAGCCAGTGCGTCACGGGCGACATCTTCGGCTCGAAGCGGTGCGATTGCGGCGACCAGCTCGCCATGGCGATGCAGCGCGTCGAGCGGGCCGGGCGCGGCGTCGTCCTCTACATGAAGCAGGAGGGGCGCGGCATCGGGCTGCTCAACAAGCTGAAGGCGTACAAGCTGCAAGAGGAGGGCATGGACACCGTCGAGGCCAACGAGGCGCTCGGCTTCAAGATGGACCACCGCGACTACGGCATCGGCTGCCAGATCCTCCGCGACCTGGGCGTGCGCAAGCTCCAGCTGATGACCAACAACCCGACCAAGCGCGTCGGCCTGATCGGCTACGGACTGGAGATCGTCGAGCGCGTGCCCATCGAAATCCCGCCCAACGAGGTCAACGAGAAGTACCTGCGCACCAAGCGCGACCGCATGGGCCACATGATCCTCGAAGACCTGGACGACCACGACCGCGCGGCGCTGAGCGAAATCCTCGGCGACTCGTAAAGATCTCTCGTCGGTGCTGCTGCGTTGTCCCGGGGAAGCGCTTATCTAGCGGCGCGTCGGAACGATCCGATTCTGTTCCCCGTCCACGTCTCTGCCGGTCCATCCCATCCCCCACCGGCTCCACCGGCGCTCGCCCCCCTGAGCTCTGTCCGCGGGCGGCCCGTCGTAACGTTTCCTTCGTCCGGCATACACAGACAACCCCGATACCGTCCCGTACGTCTGGCGCCCGCGACCTGAGCCGCGCTCCCAGACGGGGCACCCCGAGCACGCCGAATACCCCCACCGCGTCTGAGGCAAGCAGACCACGCCCCTTCCCCCACGGTCTGCGCGTTGCCTTCTGCCCGAGCAGACGGATCCGTCTGTAACGGCGTCCCTGTTTCATCCACTGAATCATCCATCATCCCACCGGAGCGCCCTGTATGAGCACGTATTTCAAGCCAGATCAACTCGACCGCTTTGGCGAGATCGAGGAAGGCAATAAAGAACTCGCCGACGCCTTCTTTTCCTATTACGGCAAGGTCTTCGAAGACGGCGCGCTGACGGCCCGCGAGAAGTCGCTCATCGCCCTGGCTGTGGCGCACGCCGTCCAGTGTCCCTACTGCATCGACGCGTATACGACAGACAGCCTGGAGAAGGGCGCGGACCTGGAGCAGATGACCGAAGCCGTCCACGTGGCCACCGCCATCCGCGGCGGCGCCTCGCTGGTGCACGGCATCCAGATGCTGGATCAGGTCAAGGAGACGATGATGTAGCCCGGGGCCTGTGCGGCTTCACCATCGCCCACTGTTATTGCTGATATCCAAACACGTTTACGCATGAGTCAGGACGCCAACGAGTTCGTTTCACTACCCGTCGTCGATGCGGGCGGGGACGGCGCCATGGTCGACGTCGAGGGCCCCCGCGCCATCACGAGCATGCGCTACCGCCGGGCGCCGCTCACCGAGCCGGCCGAGCAGTTTCGCCTCCTCGACGCCGCCGAGATCACGGGCGGCCCCTCGGGCACCGGCTCCTTCGAGGCCGACCTGGAGGCGTCGGGCTGGCCCACGCTGCAGCCGGAGACGCTGGAGATCTTCCAGATCAACGTCGGCAAGTTGTGCAACATGACGTGCCGCCACTGCCACGTGGACTCGGGCCCGGACCGCGTGGAGGAGAACATGGACCGCGAGACGGTAGACGCCTGCCTCCGCGCCATCGACCGCAGCGGGGCGCACACCGTCGACCTGACGGGCGGCGCGCCGGAGCTGAACCCGCACTTCGAGTACCTCGTGGACGCCTGCGTGGAGCGCGGACTGCACGTCATGGACCGCTGCAACCTCACGATCCTGACGACGGGGCCCTACCAGCATCTGCCCGAGTGGTTCGCCGAGCGCGGCGTGGAGATCGTCTGCTCGCTGCCGCATTATCGCAAGCTCAACACCGACGCGCAGCGCGGCAAGGGCACCTACGAGAAGTCGCTCCGCGCGCTGCGGAGGCTCAACGACGCCGGGTACGGCCAGGGCGATCCGCGCCTGAAGCTGACGCTCGTGACCAACCCCGTCGGCGCCTACCTCGCGGGCAGCCAGGCCTCGCTGGAGGGTGAATGGAAAGAGGCGCTGGCCCGCAACCACGACGTGTACTTCGACCAGCTGCTGGCGCTCAACAACATGCCGATGTCGCGCTACCTGGAGTGGCTGGAGGAGAAGGGCCTCGTCGAAGAGTACCTCGCCAAGCTCGTGAACGCCTTCAATCCCGCCACCATCGCCGGGCTCATGTGCCGCAACACGCTGTCGGTGGCGTGGGACGGCACGCTCTACGACTGCGACTTCAACCAGCAGCTCGACATGACGATGGACCTGCCCGACGGCCATCGCCCGCACGTCTCCGACTTCGACCTGGAGGCGTGGCAGCAGCACGTCATCCGCACCGAGCGCCACTGCTACGGCTGCACCGCCGGCGCGGGCAGCGGCTGCGGCGGCGCCATCGCCTGAACCTTCCTCCATACCCTCGCTCTGTTCGTCTCAAAGTCCCCTTCGATCCCATGGAAAGCCACGGCATGCCCGCCCCGTCCAACGCCACCCGCCAGCTCGTCCAGGAATACTACGGGCAACGGCTCGAATCGACCAGCGACCTGCGCACGATGGCGTGCTGCGCGCCCGAGGACCAGCCGGTCCACATCAAGGCTGCGCTCACCAACGTGAACGACGAGGTGCTGACGCGCTTCTACGGCTGCGGCTCGCCCATCCCGCCCGCGCTCGCCGGGGCGACCGTGCTCGACCTGGGCTGCGGCACCGGGCGCGACGTGTACGTGGCGGCGCAGTTCGTCGGGCCCGAGGGGCACGTCATCGGCGTCGACATGACGGAGGAGCAGCTGGCCGTGGCCCGTAAGCACGAGGCGGCGCAGGCCGAGCGCTTCGGCTTCGACGCGCCCAACACCAGCTTCCACCACGGCTACATCGAAGACCTGAAGGCCCTCGGCATCGCGGATGCGAGCGTGGACGTGGTCATCTCGAACTGCGTCCTCAACCTGTCTGCCGACAAGCGCGCCGCCTTCGCTGAGATCTTCCGCGTCCTGAAGGAGGGCGGCGAACTCTACTTCTCCGACGTCTTCGCCGACCGTCGTATCCCGGACGACGTGGCCGCCGACCCGGTCCTCTACGGCGAGTGTCTGGGTGGCGCGTTCTACGAAGAGGACTTCCGCCGCATGCTGCGCGACGTCGGCTGCCTCGACTACCGCACCGTCTCGTCCTGTCCCATCGAGATCGACGACCCGGAGCTGGCCGATAAGCTGGGCAACATCCGGTTCACGTCCAAGACGATCCGCGCCTTCAAGCTGGAGGCTATCGAGGATCGGTGTGAGGACTACGGGCAGGTGGCGTACTACCAGGGCGGGATCCCCGAGCAACCGCACGCCTTCGTCCTCGACGATCACCACCGGTTCGAGCGGGGACGGCCGATGCTCGTCTGCGGCAACTCCGCGGCGATGGTGGAGGAGACGCGCTTCGGGCGCTACTTCGAGGTCGTCGGCGACCGCTCGGTGCACTACGGCCTCTTCGACTGCGACCCGGCCGAGGCGGAGGCCTCCGACGGCGGCGGGTGCTGCTGACGAGACCGGGCAGAGCGTCCTCGGTCTCGGCGAACCCTGCCCTCCTCGCTGGCGTACCAGGACCATCGAAAAATATGATGGTACGAATCGCATACTCCGATGCCTGCTACCCTCTCCAAGGCAGACGTGCTGAAAGCCATCGAGGCGTTGCCTGACGACGATATTACCATCGAAGATGTGATCGAGCGCCTCGTCGTGCTCCACAAGGTACAGACCGGACTGGCTCAAGCGGGACAAGGCATCTCGCAGGCCGACGCCGTCGAGGAGTTCAACAAACCGCGCGGTGAGCGTCGGTGGCATTGAGGGATGGCTGACCTGAAGTGGAGGCCGCAGGCGCTCAAGGATCTGGATGCTATCGAGGAATACTACGAGGAGGTAGCTCCGGACTACGCCGCCCTGTTCGTGGCAAGCGTCTTCGAAACAACGCGGCGGCTGGAAGAATTGCCCCGCATGGGGCGCATCGTGCCCGAGATTGGTGATCCGGCGATCCGTGAGCTGATCCACCGTGGTTACCGGATCATGTACGTCGTGGATGGAGACGACGAGACGGTCGAGGTGTTGACGGTGCTCCACTCGTCCCGTCAGTTCGGCGATC
>JAAAOL010000034.1 GCA_009908885.1 Bacteroidota bacterium
CCCTCGCCGTCATCGAGGCGATGCAGGCCAGCATCGAGGCCGACGCGCCGGTCGCCCTTCCCACCCGTTCCGCACTCACGTCAACCCCTGCCTCCCATGCTGAATAGACGCGTTTTCGTTGGATGGCTCCTCCTCGCTGCCCTCGTGGGGAGCGGCCTCGTCCTCGCGCCGCCCGCGAGCGCCCAGGAGCTGGGCGACCACCGGATGGAGCGCGCCGACCGCGTGCAGGCCTTCCTCGACCGCCGCGACCAGCTCCTCGACCACTACGCCACGCGCATGCCCGCCGACGACTACTCGCGCGGCGGCTACGCCGACATCACCGCCAAGCTGAACCGGGGCGTCGACCTGGACTGGTGCGCCATCCGGCTCGACTCGCTGATGCAGAACCCGCGCGGCGACATGTTCTGGATGTATCCGGTCACCACGCTCATGTACGCCGGGCAGGACAAGCTGCCGGACTCGACGTGGCATCAGATGCGCGATCTGTGGCGCACCTACGCGCCGTTCCGGGGCGACACGGAGAACCACTGGGCGATGTATTACGCCTCGCTCTACCTCATGGCGCAGCTCTTTCCGGACGACCCGGCGGAGTCGTGGTACACGGGCAAAAGTTCGCAGGAGAATTTCGACGAGGCCGAGGAGTACCTGCTCTCGTGGATGGACCTGACGACGACCATCGGGCAGGGCGAATACGACTCGCCGCACTACCTGCTGGTCTACGTCGCCCCCATGTCGATGCTCTACGCCTTCGCCGAGGACCCGGCGATGCGGACGCGGGCGCAGATGATGCTGGACTACCTGCTGGCCGACTTCGCCGCAGAGACCTTGTACGGCTCGTACGTGGGCGCGCACAGCCGCGTCTACGAGCGCGAGGTGGTCGCCCCGTGGCGCCTGGGAACGACGGGGCTCAGCTGGCTGGCCTTCGGGGAGGGGCCGGAGTGGATGCGCCACGAGCTGGTGTCGTTCGCCCTGAGCGGCTACGTGCCGCCCGCCATCCTGCACCACATCGCCACGGACCGCAGCGCGCCGTACGCCCACATCGAGGGCAAGCGCACGCGCCACCGCATCCGGTACAGCGAGGTCAAGAACGCGCCGGTCTACAAGTACACCTACGTCCGCCCCGAGTACGCCCTCGGCTCCACGCAGGGCGGCCTGTTGCAGCCCATCCAGCAGCAGACGTGGGACCTGACCTGGGTGCCGTCGGACGGGGCCGCCATGGACGCGCGCACCACGCTCTTCTCCGTGCAGCCCTACTCGTCGCCCGTGGAGCTGGGCATGTATTTCGCCGAGATGCAGGAGTTCATCGTCGAGATCGTCGTCCGCTCGAAGACGGAGTACGACTCGCCCGACAAGCTGACCGGCGGCTCGCCCTACGAGCAGGTGTTCCAGCACGAGGACGCGCTCGTGGCCCTCTACGACATCCCCGAGGACAACCGCTTCCCGCACGTCAACGCCTTCTTCTCGGATGATTTGCAAGACCTGACCGAAGATGATTCCGGCTGGATCTTCGCGCACGGCGGCGAGGCGCTGATCGCCTACTACCCATTCCAGCCGTACACGTGGGAGCCCGTCCGCGACCAGATCGACACGACGCGCACGCACCAGCGGCTCTACAGTCCGCACCTAAAGAACGGCGCCGTCGTGCAGGTCGCCCCGGCCTCCGCCTTCGACTCATTCGAAGCCTTCATGGACGCTGTGCGCGCCCTGCCGCTGGAGGTCTCCACCGACCCGACGCCGTCCGTCACCTTCACCACGCTCGGCGGCGACGTGCTGGCGGGCACCTACGGCGAGACGCCCACCATCGACGGCACGCCCATCGACTACGAGAACTGGCCGCTCTTCGACGGACCGTTCCTGCGCGCCGATCAGGGCAGCCGCCAGCTGGAGATGCGCTACGGCCCGATGCGCCGCCTCCTCGACTTCGACACCGTCACCATCAAAGAATGGGTCGAACCCGCCGCCTCCACCGACCTCAGCCAGCGATAACGATGATGCTATTTAACACTACGTGTGGGAAGCGAGAAGGGAAAAGGGGGAAGCGTATGCTTCGACGCGAAACGCCCTCTTTCCTTCTCCCTCTTCGCTCTTCCCTCCTCCCTGTGCTAGCAGCGTTGCTTCTGGCGCTGACGCTCGGGGTCGCTCCGACGCAGGCGCAGTCCTCTTCGTCCGACGACGAGGCGACGATGTACGCCACGATGATCTACACGAAGGGCTACGTCGTCGGCGCTTCGCTGGCCTCCAGCGGGCTGTTCCGCCACGAGACGGACACGACCTGGACGCACCTGGGCCACGTCAACCCGCGCGTCAAGGCGCTGACCTACGATCCGGCCCACCCGGACACCCTGTTCATCGCGGCCAGCAACGGGGCGCTCCGCTCCTACGACGGCGGCCAGTCGTGGCGCATCACGACCGACTGGCGCGTGACCGAGGTGATGGACGTGGATCTCGACCCGCAGAATCCGCAGCGCGTCTACATCGGCACGGCGTACGGCGTCTGGCGCTCGTACGACCAGGGCGCCACGTGGCACGAGGCCAACACCGGCATCCCGCAGGGCGCGACCTACACCGAGGCGCTGGAGGCGGACGGCACCACCGAGGACCGCGTGCTGGCCGGGACCAACGACGGCATCTACGTCTCGACCGACGCCGCACGCACGTGGACTCGTGTGGCCGCCCCCGGGTGGGAAATTCTAGACCTCCAGCAGAGCCGCTCCGCGCCGGACGTCTGGCTGGCCGCCACCTACCAGCACGGCATCCTGCGCTCGCAGGACAACGGCCAGCGCTGGGAGCGGGTGGGGCCCGAGGCCACGCGCGACAAGAGCATCCACGGCGTCACCATCGACCCGCACGACGCCGACCGCATGGCCATGGCCGGGTGGGACATGGGCGTCTACGTCAGCGACGACGGCGGCGAACAGTGGGCCGCCCGCAACGACGGCCTGCCCACCGACGACTTCTACGAAATCATCTTCGACGCCAACGTGCCGGGCCGCCTCTGGGCCGCCACGCTCGAACAGGGCCTCTACCGGTCCGACGACATGGGCCGCACCTGGACCTACGACGGCCTCTACGGCACCCTCATCTTCGACCTCAGCTTCGTCTATCCCGCGAATCCCTAAACTCCCTACCTCCGATGGATACCACGCTTTTTCAGGGCACCTACGACGTGCCCGACGATAAGGTCACCTTCTTCCAGGACAACGGCTACGTTCGCTTCGACGAGGTGCTCAGCACCGACGAAGTCGAGGCGATGCGCGCGGCGCTAGAACGGGCGCTCAACGAACGCAAGGGCTACTCGCGCGACCTCGCAGGCGGCGGCGACAAGATCCTGCAGATGCTCAACCTGTGGGAACAGGACGACGTCTTCAAGGACTACTCGACGAGTCCCCGCCTCGCTCACATCGCCAAGCGGCTGACGGGCAGCGACACCGTCCACCTGTTCCACGATCAGGCGCTCGTCAAGAAGCCCGGGCCGAGTGCGGCCTCGCCGTGGCATCAGGACCAGCCGTACTGGCCGTCCAAGGAGTCCGGCATGCTGTCGTGCTGGATGGCGCTCGACGACGTGACGGTGGATCGAGGCGCGATGCAGTTCATCCCCGGCTCGCACAAGTGGGGCGAGTTCGAGCCGATCTCGTTCGAGGGCGACGGCCCGGCGCTCAAGGACCTGGTCTCTGAGGAGCAGGAGGCACTGTGGAAGCCCGTCCCCGTGGAGCTGAAGGCGGGCGACTGCACGTGGCACCACGGCCTCACGTTCCACTACACGCGCCCCAACACGACCGACCACACGCGCCGCGCCATCGTGACCATCTACATCCCGGAGGGCATCACGTACGCCGCCGAGGACAAGATGGACCATCCGCTCAGCGACACGATCACCAGCCAGAAGGGCGAGCCGCTGCGCGGGACCAAGTTCCTGCAACTCGCCTGATCGACCTGTATCACCCGCCGCGTCTTTCTTCGTATGGACCGCCGCCGCTTCATAACGACTGCCGCCACCGGGAGTGTCGGGGCCGCCTGGCTGCCCGGCGCTGCTCGCGGTGAGGTGCGGCCCGATTCTGGAGCGCCGTCTGCCTCCCCGCAGGCGAACGGCGCGGGCGAGCGGACGATGCAGCGGCTGCATCCGGACGCGCAGACCGATCTGGCGGGCGTCGAGTATTTCGTGCTGGGCAACGGCCACCTCATCGCCGCGATCCAGCACGCCACGGGCGCGGCACTGGCGATGGGGCAGACACCCCTCGGGCTGATGCTATGGGACCCGCACCACTTCGCCCGCAAGTGGAGCACCTACACGTTCCATCCCGAATGGGGCCTGAAGCGCGGCATGGTGACGGTGCGCGCTGGGGATGAGATGTTCGCCGTCGACCCTCAAAGCCTCACCGTGCGCCGCGTCTACCCGGACGGCGTGCCCGTCGTGGAGGCGCAGTGGCCCGCCGGGCCGTACCGCGTGACGGAGCGCTACTGGATGGCCGCCGACGCGCCGCTGTTGCTCCGTGAGGTGACGCTCCACAACCCGACGGCGCAGGCCGTCCCGGTGGCGTTCACCACCACGCTTTACGCGAACCACGTGCTGTTCAGCGCTCACCACACCGACCACGACGCCGGAGCGCTACGGGCCGACGGCTACGCCCACCTGGAGCTGTTCGCCGATCCGGTGCCCACCCTCAACACGCGCTATCTGACGGTAGACGCGGGCACGGCGCCGCCCCGGGGCACAGCAGCGGCGCGCCTGCACTACGCCGCCAACACGCGGAAGGAGGCCGTCACCACGGTGGCCGTCCCAGCGCGCTGGGAGCGGGCGAGCGCGTACTGGGACCAGTTCGCCGCCGTCCAGACGCCGGAGCCGGACCTCGACCAGCTCTACCGCGCCGCCCGCGACAACCTGCGCGCCGCCATCTCCGACGAGGGCCGCTTCGACGCGTCGATGTGGCAGTACAACATGGAGTGGCTGGTCGACGCCGCGGGCGTGCTCCTCGCCGCCACGCGCACCGGCCAGTTCGATCTCGCCGGGACGCTGCTGGATCACCTCTGCACGCATCTGGTGGATGACGAAGGCTACACGATGCATGCCAGTCGCTACCGGCCGGGGCCGGGCACGGAGCTGAACCAGAACGGCGCGCTCCTCGGGGCGGCGTGGACGTACTGGGCGTGGACGGGCGACCTGGAACGCATCGAGCGGCACTGGCCGACGCTGCAGCGCGTGGCCGAGCTGCCGCTGCGCCCGGACTACCTGCACGAAAGCGGCCTCGTCAAGGCCAGCATCGAGCTGTTCGAGCGTGACGCCAGCGCGGGCGTGCTGCCCGGCTTCGACGTGGCGCACCAGGCGACGGTGGCATGGGGGCTGGAGAAGGCGGCCGACCTCGCCCGAGAGGTGGGCGATGCCGACTCCGCCGAACGCTGGAAGACGGCCGGGACGCGCATGCGTGAGACGATGCTGCATGACCCGACCTATGCGCTCGTCGAGGACGGACGCCTCATCAAGCGGCGGCTCCCCGACGGGCGGCGGCAGGCGACGCTCGTTCCCGAAGCCGTCGGCAGCGACCTCATCCCCGCCGACTCCGAGCTGGCCCGCGCCGGGACGGCCCGCCTCGACCCGGACGTCGGCACGCTCTGGCCGATGCTGTTCGGTCAGGTAGACCCGCAGAGCACCCTCGCCCAGACAACCATCGCCGACGTCAAGACGCTGTGGAACGACGCGACGGGCGGCTACCTGCGCTATCATCCCTCCGGCGACCCCGACGCGCCCGGCGGCTGGACGTTTCCGACGGCCATCGTCGGTCAAGTGCTGGCCCGCGCGGGCGATACCGAGGGCGTGCGCCGCGTGCTGGACTGGTTCACGTCGGTGCAGGGCGCGCGGGGCGGGGCCTACTTCGAGATCTATTCCGACGCGCCGCGCCCCGTGCCGCCGCTCCCGCCGATGGGCCTCATCGTGTGGGGCTGGGCCGAGATCGCCTCGCTGTTCGTGAGCGGCCTGCTGGGGGCGACGCCCACGCCGTCCGGCACCACGCTGCGCCTCGACCCGCACTTGCCGACAGGCCTCGACACGCTGGAGGCGACCCTGCGCTACCGGTCGCACCAGATCGACGTTCAGGTGATGCGGACGGCGACGCCGCAGCCTGCCACGTTCGACAGCGACGACCTCGACTACGACCCTGTGAACGGCGTCGTGCTGCCCGATCCGCTGCGCAGCGGTACCGTCGTCATCCCCCTTCCTTAGCATCCCGAGCATTCCTACCGACCATCCCAGGGAAGAACCTTGATCACCCTCACCCATGATCTGACGCCCGACGCGCTCCTGCCCGCGATCACGCGCATGTGGGACGCCTCCGCAGCCGCCATCCAGGCCATCGAAACCGACTGTGACCCGGGCGACGGCGCGCCCGTCTACACGGTGGAGGGGCGCTACACCGCGCGCGGCTGGACCGAGTGGACGCAGGGCTTTCAGTTCGGATCGGCCCTCCTTCAGTACGACGCGACCGGCGACGAGGCCTTCCTCACGCTGGGCCGCACCCGGACGTGGGAGCGCATGGCGAGCCACGTGACCCACATCGGCGTGCACGATCACGGGTTCAACAACGTGAGCACGTACGGGGCGCTCTGGCGGCTGATGAACGAGGGCCGCATCCCCGAAGACGCGGGCGAGCGAGCCTTCTACGAGATGGCGCTCAAAGCTTCCGGCGCCGTGCAGGCCAGTCGGTGGACCGACCTGGGCGACGGGGCGGGCTACGTCTACTCCTTCAACGGGCCGCACTCGCTCTTCTCGGACACCATCCGCTCGATGCGGGCGCTGGCGCTGGCCCACCACCTCGGGCACACA